>RGDT01000123.1 GCA_009918525.1 Planctomycetia bacterium | reverse complement strand
GCCGCGATCTGCGCGAGCGGGTGTACCGCGCGTTCATCAGCCGAGCTTCCGGCAGCGCTGAGCAGGGCGGCGATGGCGGCGGCAACAACGGACCGCTGATCGAGCGGATCCTCACCCTGCGCCAGGAGCAGGCGGCGCGGCTCGGCTACCCCCACTGGGCGGCGGTGAGCCTGGCCTCGAAGATGGCCGAATCCGAGGCCGAGGTGGAGGCGCTGCTGGAGGAGCTGCGCAGCGCTGCCTATCCAGCTGCCCAGCAGGAGCTGGAGGAACTGCGGGCCTGCGCCGCCGCGGCTGGTGCTGCCGAGGCGGCCGACCTGCGGCCCTGGGATGTGAGCTTCTGGGCCGAACGGCTGCGGCGCCAGCGCTTCGATCTCGACAGCGAGGCGCTGCGGCCCTGGTTTCCGCTTCCGCAGGTGCTGGAGGGTCTGTTCGGCCTCTGCGAGCGGCTGTTCGGCGTCCGCATCGCGGCGGCGGATGGGGAGGCACCGGTGTGGCATGGCGATGTGCGCTTCTTCCGTGTCCACGACGCCGGCGATGGGCGGGCCCTCGCGGCCTTCTACCTCGACTCCAGGCAGTTCGGCATCTACGCGACGGGCACCGGCGTGCTCACCATCACGGGCATCCTGCGCGGCGGAGGCTCAGGCAACCACCTTCTGTCGATGCGGCCGGATGAGTTCCGCGACGATGGTGGCCGGTTCCTGCGGTACGGATCCTCGTTCGCCATGGCGACGCTGCTGGTCACCATCACGCTCGCATGGCCGGTGGCCGGCGCCTTCGCATCGGCCAAGGGCTACGAGGCCTCGACCGAGGGCGATCTTCGCACGGTCATCCTGCTGCTGGGTGCCGCCATGACCGTGGCCATCATCGGGCAGTACCCCAGGGCGCGCATGGCCTCGAGCCTGCGATTCAGCGAACTGTCCCTGGTGGACACGATCAGCGGAAGCCTGAAGCTTGCCTCGACCGTGCTGCTGGCCGCAGCCGGCTTTGGCGCGGTGGCCCTGGCGATGCCCCTGCTGCTGATCTCGCTGTTCGAGAACCTGTGGACCTGGCCCCGATGCGGCATGTCGCGCAGCGAAAAAAGTCTGAAGGAAGCATTGACCAAAATTCCTGAGATGCGTGAACGGTTCTGGAAAGAAGCTGGCGTTCCCGGTTCGAATGACGGCATGAACGTCGCTCTGGAAGAAGCAGGGCGTGTGGCCGATCTCCTGGAGTTTGCCGAACTGCTATGCACCGATGCCCTGGAGCGTCGCGAATCGTGTGGCGGACACTATCGCGAGGAATACCAAGACGAAGGCGAAGCCAAACGCGACGATGTGAACTTCCAACATGTTGCCGCCTGGGGTTACAACGGCCCTAACACTGCTCCGACTCGTCACGTTGAACCTCTGGTATTCACCGAGGTCAAACCGGCGATTCGATCCTACAAGTAATCTAACCGCGAGACTGAAGGTTACCCATGAACTTTACCCTCAACGTCTGGCGACAGAAAGGCCCCAACGACCAGGGCCGTATTCAAACCGTTCAGGCGACTGGTATCTCGCCCGATATGTCGTTTCTTGAGATGCTCGATGTCGTCAATCAAGGCTTGATCGGCAAAGGCGAAGAGCCGATCGCCTTTGATCACGATTGTCGTGAAGGCATCTGTGGCATGTGTAGCTTGGTTATTAATGGCATCCCGCACGGACCGCGCAAGATGCTACCTGACGGGAAGCGTGAGGCCAAGACGACGTGCCAAACCTACATGCGTGACTTCAAAGACGGCGAAACGCTATTCATTGAACCTTTCCGTGCCAAAGCGTTTCCCATCATCAAGGATCTAGTCGTTAACCGCTCGGCATTTGACCGCATCATTCAATCGGGTGGCTACGTTACTGCCAACACTGGCGGTGCTCCTGACGGAAACGATATTCTGATCCCCAAACATGACCAGGAACGTGCGATGGATGCCGCCGCCTGTATCGGCTGCGGGGCATGTGTTGCGGCCTGTAAGAACGCTAGCGCTATGTTGTTCGTTGCTGCCAAGGTCTCGCACCTGGGGACACTTCCCCAAGGCCAGCCTGAGCGAGCCGAACGAGTCATCCGCATGGTCGAAAAGATGGACGCAGAAGGGTTCGGCAATTGTACAAACTACTATGAGTGCGAAGCGGCTTGTCCGAAGGAAATTAGTGCAGGCTTCATCGCACAAATGAACCGCGATTACCTGTGGGCAACGGCCCAAGGTGAAAAGCAGGAAGCGAAGGGAGGAGCGGGCTGAGGAATGATGGATATCACGCAGAATCTCGGATAGAATCGTGAAAAAAGAAGAATCTAATTCTCTAGTTTATCTCGGTGATATCCCATTCTTTGTGCATTTATCATTCCTACCCACTCCATGATTTGCGGGAGCGAGTTGAAGTGATTAAGCCTCGGCTGTTGACACCTGGGCCGACCCCGGTCCCTGAAGATGTTTTGTTAGAAATGGCTCAGCCGGTTTTCTATCACCGCAGTGGTCGTTTTCGTGAATTGCTGGCTCGTGTTACCCAAGATCTGCAGTACATTTTTCAAACTCGACACACCGTCCTCACCCTCACTTCCAGCGGCACCGGGGGCATGGAAGCGGCGTTGGCTAGTTCGCTCTGCCCCGGGGCCAAAGTTATCTGTCTGATCGCGGGCCGTTGGGGCGAACGCTGGCGCAACATAGCTCTCGCACTGGGGGCCGAGGTCGTAAGCTTGACCGTACCGTACGGCGAACCGGTCGCGCCGGCCCAACTGGAGGATGCGTTACGCGCTCATCCCGACACGGTTGCCGTGTGCGCTACATTGTGCGAAACGGCCACCGGGGTCAAGAACGATATCGAGGCTTATGGTTCCATCACTGCGCGGACATCGGCATTATTGATGGTCGATGCAATCAGCTCGCTCGGTGCTATGCCATGCCTCACGGACGAATGGGGCGTCGATGTGTGCGTGACCGGCTCGCAAAAAGGGTTGATGTTACCTCCGGGCCTGGCGTTCGTGAGCGTCAGCGAAAAAGGCTGGAGAGTGATCGACGCCAACAAAGCCAGCCGCGCTTTTTACTTTGATCTCCGTAAATATCGGGACAATTTGACCACCAACGACGCCCCCTTCACACCGGCTCTGACGCTTATCCGCGCCTTGGCTCGAAGTTTGGCAATGTTACGTAGCACGGGAATCGAAACACTCTGGGCCAAGTATGCTGGACTAGCCCGCATGTCCCGCGCAGGAATCATGGCGATGAACCTGGAACTGTTCGCCAAGGTTCCGTCTGAGGCGATGACCGTTGCCGCCGTTCCCTCGGGAATCGACGGCAATGCCTTAGTCTCGAATCTGGAGAAATGGCACGGCATAAAGCTGGCCGGGGGGCAAGATTCACTCAAAGGGAAAATTGTTCGATTGGCCCACATGGGCTACATCGACGCCTTTGACATTCTAGCAGCCTTGTCTGCGTTAGAGTTGACGCTCGCGAAGATGGGGCATGCCCTAGAGCCGGGCGCAGGCGTAGCAGCGGCACAACGCGAACTTTACCGGGTTAGCTTGGACAACGCCAGTAGCTCGACATAATTTTGGTCTAACCAGTTTGCGTTGGTCCGTGGCTACGCTTTCAGCTCTGAACGACGCTAGTCAGCGAGTCGCGTTGCTGGTACAAAAGGATCCGAAGAATGCTGATGACTCCAGAGGTGTTGCTTTCGGACGGAGGCAGGAGTGCGTCGCTCACTCTGTGGAGTGACAGCATTTTCTCGCTGAGACAAACGCAGGAGGTTAACCGTGTCTCTTCTCCAGCATCACCCGCCTTTGTCTCGTGAACGAATCGCCCAACATCTAACGACGATCCGAGCGGCGACACAGGTCTCGCCTTCTTTCACTTCTCTAAGCCCCGACGATCTTGCTGCCTGGTTTGAAAACTACGATCAGCTGTTCTTCGCTGGGCGCGTTCGACAGATGCTGCGAACCTGTAAGGCTACCCTTACTTTTGCCGTCTCGACCCGCCTTACGCGCTCAGGCGGCGTGACTAAACAGGTCCGCCCGCGCGGTGTTCGACCTCGACCACTTCTCGTTGGCGCAAGCTATCAAATTTCACTTTCTCAGTATCTATTGCAAGGCTCATTCAACGACATAACTCGGAAAGTAGTCGTCAACGGTCTGGAATGTGTTGACCGCCTTGACGCTGCCTTGCGCATATTTGAACATGAGTTGTTACATCTGATCGAGATGCTCGAAGCAGGTTCGTCGAGTTGTGATGCGGCCCCTTTCAAACAAGCCGCACTAGCCGTCTTTGGTCACACGCACACGCGACACGATTTGGTAACACAGCGCGAGCGGGCCAAGGAAGTCTATGCGCTTCGGATCGGTGATTACGTACGTTTCACTTTAGAGGGCCGCGACCGTGTCGGGCTACTAAACCGCATCACCAAAAGGGCTACGGTTTTGGTTGAAGACCCGCACGGCGAACCGTATCGCGACGGCAAACGGTATTTGAAATTCTACGTTCCACTCGCCAGCCTGAAGCGCGAAGCCTGAGAGATTCAAAAACCTTTGGTAGGCGTTACCTTCAGTTCCACCTCTTTACCGCTGCGTTTGATCTTTACCACGACACTTGTCTCAGGTTTGACGAATCCGGCCGCTTCATAAAGGTCGTGCATACTATCGGTCCAACGACCATCCAGCGTAAGGAGTCGATCACCGCGTTTGAGTCCGGCCTTATCAGCGGCTCCGGCGGGAATAATTTCCTTAACATCCACACCGTCCTCGTCGTCGCCCACTTCTTTAGACGCCACCATTCCCCATTGTGCTGAAGGTGCGAGCGTCTTACTGCCGCTACTGAGCAATCCCGCGACGATAGCCTTGGTTACATCGGGTGGCTTGTAGCCGGACGGGATGAGCGTCATGGTCTTCGCCTTATAGTCGAGCGTCAGCTTGAACCGCGCGAAGAAGGGAAAGCCGACGATACCATACAAGGCTTTACCGACGCCGCGAGATAGAGTGTCCACGGTCGGATGGTCCATTATCATCGCTTCCAGGTCTTCGGCCTCCTGATCGCCGACGGCCAATTTCTTGATTTTCACCTGGCCTTGCGAGCCAAACATGGCAAAGGGCGACTTGAACTTGCCTTTGAACAGCCCGACTTCTTCAGCGAGTTTATTATTCACCAGTGAGGTTGGCGCACCAGTGTCAAATATCAGCAGGTACGGGCCGATACCGTTCACTTTGACCTGAACGGCCATGTGCCCCGACTTGAGCATCTCGAACGGGACGACGACTGGATTCGGGGCGGGCTTGGTTTCCTCTGCGAAGCAAAAGCCGGCAATCAATGCGGACAAGCAGACAAAGCTTAGCTTTTTCACGGTCAGATTCCCTCGCCGGTCTTGAAAGTGATGTCTTGTTCGCCGTCTTTGCGTTTGACGCGGATGATCATCGTTTCGCCGCCAGGCTTGCGTGCGGCAAAGCGGAGGATGTCGCCTACGCTAGTGACACTGCGATCGTTGATCTTGAGGATGAAGTCCCCTTTTCGGACGCCGGCCTTTCCGGCAGGGCCCGACTCCAAAACGCCGACCACCGTCGGGTACTCGTCGCCGTTTTCAAGTGTTAAACCGACGAAACCGCGTAATGTGATTTCAGGATTAGGCTTGCGGCCCAGGAAACCGCCCAGGTTTTTCATGAGCGTGCCCATGACCTCTAACCCACCGGCTGAGCCTGCTCCTCCACGGATACGGCCCGGTTGGGGGATGTTGAAATCGAGTTCCGTCCAGGTCATTTTGTCGCGGGTGAAGTCGATTTCCATGCGATAGCGGGCAAGAATATGATAGCCCATTAGGCCGTGGATCTCCATTCCGGCTAAGCCGAGGCCGTTCATTCCTTCGAGTTGGAACGGCGTTTCGACGCGAGCCTTGGTTTTAACCAGAGTTGGCCCGCCTTCGATTTCCAGACGGTCCATGACCGCCCAGCCATCGTCGCCGTTTGACAGTCCAGCTTTTTCGCCGACCTTGGTGGCGATAATCATCGCCGGCGCTCCCGTGTCGAGAATGAAGTTGAACGGCCCCTTCTTGTTGATTTTCACACGAACGACGATGTGTTTGGGCAAAGTCGTTTTGTAGGGAACTTCATAGATACGTGGGTTCGGAGCATCGGCTGCGAACAACAGTGGGACAACAAGAATAGTGAGTAAAACGGGTCGATAACTCATGAAGATTCTCGATTTCATGGGAGCTGACGACGTAAGTCGCTTGGTTTCTCGCGCTTAGAACTCCGAAGCCGAGGCGACCAGGAATGCGAGGTCGCCCAGCCGAATTATAATTATTATATTCGTCAGTCCTTGGGGAAAGTCACCGCACGAAACGGAATTCGTGGCCGCGGCTCGTTGTTGGTCATACCGAAGAAGACAAAGCACATTTCCTGATCGGTCTGCTCGCCGAACCACACGCGCTGAGGTGGGTTGAACGGATTGTTAGGATTCTTGGCACTATTGTCGTATATCGCCTGTACACCCAGTTTGGTCCCTTTCTGTACTGAAATCGGCGATTTCAACACATAAGTTTCTTGCCAGTTATAGTCCCAATCGTCGATATTCAGCAATGTACGCCGTGTCCCGTCCGGCGCGATCATGGTCACTTTGATTTCTTTGCCCAGCATGTGCATGTGTGGCATAACGGAGTGTAACTCGCAATCCTCTTGAATTTCGATACAGCCGTCGACTTTCTGGTTTGAAGCTCCTGCGGGGATGAACAGAAAATTACCGCGAATAACCGCTGCCTTGAAGGGCTTCACGTCTGTGTTTTTGGCAAAGTATAGGCCAATCTGAGTGCGGTCTTTCTCGACGCGCCCATTTCGGTGATAGTGTAACTGGAGAACGAAATCACTACCCTTGGGTAGCGGATAGCCATAGCCCTTGGGAAGATATCGCGCACGTTGACCGGGTGCCCAACCACCGATACCACCGAATGTGCCGGGTACCGGAATAAACCCGACGCCCATCTGAACCTTGTAACCCGGGCCGAAATCCTGCTCATCGGGCTTGCGTTTGCGTTCCTTTTCTTCTTTCTCCAGCCGACGAGCAGTACCACTGGTATCGTAGAAATTCAGTGAGTGATGAACGACTCGGCTGTTGCCGGGGCGCACTTCGACGGCCGTGACAAATTTGTCTTCGGTCAAACCGGTCGGCAAGACGAAGCAGCGGAACGCATCCGGCCCGCTGGGGCCAAGGGTGAAGTCGTCGGGAACGGTGAGGATCAAGTCCGGTTTGCCCAATTGCCAGCCTTCGGTAAACGAACGCGCCTTGGGGGCGTCTTTGGGGTTGCCCTCCGGTGCGCCGTTATCGGCCCAGGCGGCCAGCGTTTTGCGATCGGCTTCGCTCAAACGTCGGTCGTTGTGAAACGATTCGCCCGCCACCACTTTCCAGGGCGGCATTTTACCGGTTTGCGTATAGTCTTTGATGTCGCTGGCCCAGTTAGCCGCTTGTTTGTAGGTCATCAAAGCGAAGGGGCCAACCTCGCCCGGACGATGACACTGTTGGCAATGCGTTTGCAGGATCGGTAACACATCCTTGTAATAGGTCACGGGGCCGCTCGCCTTGGAGGAGTCCTCGCGAACGAGAGAACAGCCTATCGCTTGCGTGATTGGCACACGAACGGACTTGCCGTCGAGCAGGTCGTCCAGGGCGTTTTTCAAATCATGGTCGGTTGTTCGCGGATTTTTGCGCAAGCGGGCGTGATAGGTGTTGTCGATACGGCCGCGGTAGCGCAAGACCTCGTTGTGATCGATAACGAACGCTTCTGGGGCGATCTTGGCCTTGAAGGCGTCGGCCCGTTTCATCCCCGGATCGAGAATCAACGGGAACGGTAGGTCATAGGCGTCAGCCTGTTTCCTAAGATCGGCCTCCGTGAGATCGCTACCGGCAACGACACCGATGAACCCCACTCCACGAGCGAAATACGCTTTATGCAGGGCGATCAATGTCGGAGCGTAACTATTGGAAACAGGACAATCGAACGACAAAAAGACAACCACCGACGCTTTATTATCTTTGAATGCGGGATGGGCGATTCCCTCTATCTTTTTGTTGATGCGATCCGTATCCAGTTTTTCTGCCGCATACTGCGCCGAAGGCACCATAAACAGGGCAAGAACTATCAACCGGCCCATGAAAATTCTCCTGAGACGATTTTGCGAGGAAAGGGGATGTCCTCCTCTAACCCTCACACGGAGCGAGCAACTCTCCCAATAGTATACCCACGATATGGCTCTTGGGTTTCAAAACGTATCACGAAACCGGACGACGAAAACGCCTGACCAGCCAACCTCCTGCCGCGATCATGGCCACGCAGGCCAATGACGCCCCGATCATCTCACTGGGATTGACCTGATAAACATAGGTCGTGCGAATGATCGGCGGACGCTTTAACCCTTCCTGCGTGGTGGCACGCTCGAAATAAACCTCATCGGTTCCTTGTCGCGGACGCGAAAAATCATCGAACACTGTCAACCGTGATTCCCCCGGTAGTTCGATTTTCGGGGCGTTGAGCTTCGCATCGGGACGCGAATCCTGAACCATCGGATTCAGGCTCTTTTGTTGCGATTCCGTCAGAGGATTCGACCAGACAGCGCGTCCGGCCGTCCACTCGGCTTCACCCAGTTTCCCGGCTACGCGCTGCGATCCGACATAAAACACTCGCAGCGAACGCGACTTCAATGCCTTCCCTTCTCGCTGGTCGGCCGGTTCGCGATAGGGGTAGAAGGGTTTTTCTGTCTGGAAGGTCATTCGTACCGCCTTGGTGGCCAGGCTGTTCTCGGTCGCGTTTTCTTTCTTGAACTGGAACGCCGTCAAATACCATCCGTTTTTTACATACCATTCCAGCCACGCTGTGAGCGACGGCCTAGCCTCGTAGCCATGCTCGTTGAGCCATTTTCGTAATGCTTCGGCATCCGTGGCCTTGAGAACGACGGCGTCCAGCCCTGCTACTCGCTGTCTGTCGATAACCTGCACCGGAGCGGCCATTACCAGATGCTCGCTTTTGTTCGCAGAGAAACCGGCACGCATCGTGCTTGTAAACACGGAACCGAAGAGGCTTGTATAGCGAACCTTAGTCTCGTGGCGAATTTCCGGAGCTGTCCACTCCTCCAGCGTGTGAAACGTAGAGTCGGCCATCTCCGCAAGTTGCGGCGCGGTCGGTGTCGGTACCAGAAAGCCAAAGTACGGCGCGGAGGTGTCGAAATTCGCCCGCCGGATGAAATGCTCGGTCTTGGTCTTGTCGTCGTAGATGATCAAGGCACTCTCGGCGGTTATGCCGACATGCATCCCAGGACCATACGCCGGGGCACATGGTCGGGCTACCGATGCGCCGATGACGAACAAACCCAGCAGCAAACAACGAATGATCATAAGAATGACCTCCATAAGACAGGTTGCGATTCTGTGTTGGAGAGGGTCTGAAAGCCCCAAGCCCACCTATTGTACTTTATCTTGCCACATTTACCGCCCACGCACAACATATTCCAAATACTTACAAACTTGCTCTTGACCTACGTCTAAAAGACGTTATTAAAGCCGTCCTTCCAGATAGTGTTTTCCAGGGACTCAGCACGTCATCACCGACCGGTGTACGGTCTGGCGAGCTGAGCCGACTGAGGCGGCCAGGGATTGGGCCGCGATCGGGCTTGGCCCTGCGCCACGGAGGAAATGGGTATGCGAGCGAGGACGATTCGGGGGGCGTGGTGGCTGGCGGTCGTCCTGGCCTTCGCGCCGGGATTAGCTCACGCTCAGGAACCGGGTTACGCCCCACCCAGTTGGCCTGGTCCTTTTCCCCTGGGGAGTACCCGGCCGGAAGAGGGCGGGTTGTATTTGGCTTCCACGTTTTCCTTTTACTCCATGAGCAACCCGCTGAAGAACCAAAAAGTCGCCGTAAGTGGTTTCCGGGTGTTCGATAACAGCCTGCCTGGATTCACGGCAGGTGACTTTGTTGGACCCGGTGACGAACGGTTGAACGTCCAATCGTTGCGAGACGATATGGCGTTCCAGCCAGGGTTCACGTTTGCCCTGGGTTGGAAGTTCCGCGATGGTTCGTCGTTGGAACTGAACTGGATGTATCTCAACGAGAACAAGTTCAGCAATGGGGCCACGCTCGCTCCGCAGAATGGTGCCGTCGGCGCGGACCTTGCTCGTAGTTTTCTTTATGCAGATGTTTATAACATTCCGCTGGAATACTCAGGACCGCCAAACAAGATTGCTGGGGCCAGTCCGTTTGCCGCGTTTGGTCTGTGGAACGGAGCCAGCGTCATGACCCAGTCGTTCCGTACACGATTCCAGACTTACGAACTGAGCTATAAGTGGAATGTCATCGATGAAGAATACTATCGCATGAAGGGCATCATCGGTCCGCGTTTCGCTTGGTTCTGGGACAAGTACAAATGGACCAGCGTCAACTACTCGGCTGATGGCACGGATGGTGGTGGCGGTCCCGATACCGGTATCTACACCAACATTGTTAGCAACCGTATGTATGGTGTCCACGCCGGTACTCAATGCGAACAATACCTCGGCCATGGATGGTCGTGCATCTACGAGGGTCAGGCCGCGGCTTTGATGGATGTCGTCAAGGAACGGGCTAAGTTTGAAACCGGTGAAAAATATGGCGGTTATCCTGAAAGTAAATACTCACGTAGCGAGTTTACCTTTGTTCCGCAGTTGCAAGGCTCGGTCGGCTTGATGTGGTTCCCGTGGGAGAATGTCCAGCTCTACGGCAAGTACGAAGGTATGGTCTTCTTCAACACCATCAGCGCACCGAGGCCGGTTGAGTTCGACTACCTGCGTCCGCGTCCGAACTACGAAAGTACCATACGCTGGATGCATGGGTGGCAATTCGGAGCGGCCGTTCACTTCTGAGATACGCGACTGCATCCGTCAACGCAAGTTTTCGGGCATAGTATTCTTGTGAATGAGTGGGGCTGCCGGCATCAGTCGGCAGCTCCTGCCATTTTCAGTTCAATTTCTTACCATTGATTTCATGCGATGTCCCTCATGCGACCACGACAATTTGCCTGGTGTGGATTGGTGTACTAATTGTCTTCACGACATGACGGAACAGGCCCGACCCATTCCCCAGGATCGAGTCGAACGTGCTCTGATGGAACAAACGGTCGGCTCGCTGTCGCCGCGTCTTCCGTTGACGATGCCGCCCCATGCGACCATTGCGGACGCTGTCGATTTCATGCTGCAAAAGGACATCGGTGCCGTATTGGTCGTTGACACAGGCGGAGCTTTGATTGGCATTCTCAGTGAACGCGATGTGTTGCAACGAGGCACCGATCAACTGGGACACACAATCGGCGAAGTGATGACACGCCGCCCCGAGACGATCCGCGAATCCGATTCGCTCGCCT
>RGDT01000122.1 GCA_009918525.1 Planctomycetia bacterium | reverse complement strand
TTTTTGCTCCTCAGTATCGTTTGGCACGCTGGTTTGCCGGGATAGGCTTCCTATCGTTGGTGGGTTCGTTCCTGGTATCCGTTATGGCGGCTGCTCCGCCGGACGTTCAGGTGGCCGCTCCACTTGTGTCGCTGACACCCGAGAAAGCCGCATCACGTCGAGCCGTGGCTGTGGCATTCGTGGACGTGGAAGGCGGCGTACGGATGCTGTATCCCACGAGGCCCGGTCGTGTCGTGCTTCTGCCGTTCGCGGACGGCTCAAGCAACATCAAACGAGGGGATATTTTATTACAGATCGATGACACACTGGCCCGACACGAACTGTCTGAAGCCAAACTAGCTTTGGAAGCCGCTGAAATCCGTTTGTCTAGTGCATCGACTCTGGCCAAACGGCACGGTAAGCAAATCGAAGCCATCCAAGAAGCTGTCAAAGTGCAGCAAGCCGAAGTCAAAGAGGCTCAAGCCGGACTGAGCAAGGCACAGACCTATTTGCGAGAGAAATTGGGCGGTTCTTCGGAAGATGTCGCCATTCTCGAAGCCAAGGTGGAGAAAGCCAAGGCCGGTGTGAGAGCCAAGGAACGCGAAATGGATGCGCTCGCGGTCCTCGACCCCCAAGACGCTGTCAAACAAGCAGAAAAAGACGTGAAGGCTAAAATGGCTCTCGTTGACAAGGCCAGCTATGGCGTTGAAGAATGTGTGATTAAGGCCCCTACGGATGGTACGCTGTTGCGAACGCTCGTCAATGTGGGT
The DNA here is from genome assembly GCA_009918525.1 of Planctomycetia bacterium. Lineage (GTDB taxonomy): Bacteria > Planctomycetota > Planctomycetia > Gemmatales > Gemmataceae > RGDT01. The sequence continues at coordinate 10,652 of RGDT01000122.1, read as the reverse complement.
GAGACGCTGGGATCGAACCCGCGTGGTCCGGCATTGTGGTATGTCCCCAACGTCCCACGTATCGTCCGAGCGGAAGTCGAACAAGAGTTTGCATCCCAGATGAAGATCGGTCAAACGGTAATCATCCGAGACGATGCCACCAACAAGGGCGACTGGAAGGGCAAGATTATTCGCGTATCCGACTGGTATACGCATCGGCGTTCGGTTCTGTTGGAACCGATGCAGTTTAACGATGTGCGAACGCTCGAAGTGATCTTGAGTATCGAACAGGCCCCAAACACTCAACCGTTGCGAATCGGGCAGCGTGTTCTGGTAACTCTCGATGTCGATTAAGAGATAATCCTTCGGAAGCGTTTGTGAATGTGGAGTGTCAACGCCCCGGAAGAATCGGAGCTTGACACTCTACGATCGCTATCCCTTTCGTCTCTTCTTATCTTGAGGCAATTCCAAAATCGCCGCCGATCGTTCTCCAGGCCGAGTGAATGTGGTTAGCAGGGTTCTTGGCTGAATCACCTTGTTCGTTGAGGAACTCAATGAGGAAAGTTGGTCCCTGAATGCGATAGCTGTAGGGAATTCCCGCGACAGCGGCATCGCCACCGCCGTACGCGAAGGTAACTTTGCTTATACCGGCTTCCTTGATACGGTTCATCTCCGCTGTTGCCACGTCCGTCGGCATCCGCCCGGCGTAGGCCTCGATCAATTTCCATAACACCGTTTGCTGAGCTTCGGTCATCTTATCTGCCGATAGCCCGACGGGCGCTCCGACGCTTGGCTTCGACTCGTTTTCTTTGATTTCGGGGAATAATTTCGGCTGTTTGGCTATGGTCTGTTGTTCCTTGGTCAGGGCGGCTAACATGGCGCGATACTGGTCGATGGTCTCGCCGAGCGGCCGTTCGCCTTTGCGTTTCCCGGCCATGATCTCGGCCGGGTTCGACGCGAAGACATTGGGCGTGGCACTGATGATGCGTCCAGAATCAACGGTGAAACTGAGCGACAAATGATGGCCTTCGATTCGGCACCCCCATTTGCCTGTCTTGCTCGGAGTTCCGAAGACGCTCACGAAGTACCAGCCGACGTTACGTACGGGGCCTTTGCCCTTTTCCAGGTCCAACAAAAGGTTTTCCAGGCCCATTATGGTTGTGGCTCGCTTGAAACCGGTGTCGCTGGTACCGGCCGCGAGCATTTCGAGAGCGATTTTCTTCTGTTCGTCGCTCATGTCTTCGAGCGGCAAGCCTTTACGGGTCGGTTTTCCGGCTTTCTGCTGAGGCGTGAACCACCAGTGGAACCGTTCAGGGTCGTCGAACGCAAACGCAGCACGGGGTTTTTGTTCCGGCTTCAGCGAAGCGAGGAAAGCCATGGCGCGGTCGGTAAGCCTCTCGCCAGATGTTTCCGTTTTACGGGCAACAACGGCGACGCCGGTCAGGCCGACCAGTAGAGCGGCAATAACAAGTAGTTGGCGTGGTGTCATGGAACGGATCCTCGGGGTGGGGGATGATGGATAGTGCGTCTATTACACCTCACGAGGCCATCCGTGGCAAGAGGGAGCGATTGTGCTAGGGTCCGTGGTTTTCGGGATATCGATTTTGAGCTGGTTCCCGCTTTTCAAGACCATCAGCGAACCGATGAATAATCCGTACTTTCGATCAAAACCTAGCCGGCAGTCTCGCAGGATGGGGGCTGGATCGGTACGTTTGCCTAGAGGTTGAACATGAGGTTCATCTCCTTCTTGGTTGCCTGCATTCCTTTAGTGGTCCCGCGGGTGTCTTGGGCCGCGGAACCGACAGTGACTGCCGGCCCGTGTATTACGATAGAAAACCCGAAGCGATTCCGGCTTATTCCGGGCAACTTTTTTCCTTCGGCTTCCCCTCCGTGGATGTCGTCGCCCGCCAATCCGCTCGTCCCATTCAACCCCACCAACCCGATGACGCCTGGTAGTGGCGGCGGATCAACTTCTGGAATGGGAAATACGGAGCCGTCCAATCCAACTTCTCCACAGACGCAGGCCGGTTCGGCAGCAGGTGCTGCGGCGGCTGGGGCCGGTGCCAGCACCGTGGGAGGCGGCGGCGGGGAAGGTGGTTCCGGGTCACTGATGTCGGGTGCGCCGAACATGTTCGGCGACGCCTTCGGAGGACGCGGCACCCTCTTGACGATACCAACCCAATTTCGCTTCCTGGAGCAACGTAGTTACCTCCTGGGAAATCCTAACGAACAAGGCAATGCTAAACTGTTTTTTGTTTCCGGTTCCCCCCTACAGATTAGCCCCGTCAATGGCAATGAGGTGCTGATAGGTGGCCTACCGTTAAAACTGTCCAACATGCTCCTCTTTGTGCAGACTCCGCCTGACTCAGTTCGAAGAGGTACGTACGCCATTCAACAATCCCCTGAAATTACCAAATTTATCACAGCCAATTTCGTCGGCGCGGGACAGATAGCTCGTTTCAACTCCTCAACGAACCTCACTTTCATCGAGGCTCAAAGCAGGCTTGGACTAGGTCAGGTCACTGAGATTTACGACTTTTTTAATCGCATACCCGGTTCCACCCTATTCCTGCCCAGTCCTAGCGGGGGCGGTGTGGTAGGCCGGACGAAGATTGCTGATGACAACAGCCCACTGCCGCGCGATCGCTTTATTTTCAACTACGACTATTTCAACAATGCCTCCCTGGGCAGCGGGATTGATGTGAGCCGTATCTCGCTCGGCGTCGAGAAGACATTTTTGGACCAGCAAGCCTCTGTGGAGTTACGCATACCGTTTGCATCCACCCTCGACTCGACCTCGACCGCAGACGGGATGACGGGTCGCGCAACCGAGTTTGGAAATATCCACGTCACTCTCAAAGCATTACTCTACTCGACCCGCAGCGTGTTCCTGACGGCTGGGTTGGGGTTTTCTTTACCTACAGCCGCCGACACGCGGGTACGGCTGAGCGATGGAACCGACATGGTTCGCATTCGTAACCAATCGTTACTGGTGACGCCCTACTTCTCAGCGTTGTATGCTCCCGATGACCGCCTATTCGCGCAACTTTGGATGGCATGGAACTTCGACACTAACGGTAACGCAACCGACGTCAATTTCGATTTCGGCGGGTTGCGTCAGGTCGGACGTGTCAACGATCAGACGTTAGCCCAGATCGATACCCAGTTGGGCTACTGGGTGTATCGTGCCGCCGACCCATCGGCGCGATTGCAGGGTATAGCACCGTTCGTCGAGTTGCACTACAACGGCACGGTTGGACGGGCCGATGTTCTCTCCGCTGGTGGGTTCCAGATCGGCACTCAAGGCAGCCTCAACGAGTTGAACCTCACCCTCGGTGCCACAGCCCAAATCGGAACCAACTTCCTGCTATCCACTGGTCTTGTTGTACCTCTACGAGACAACTTTGACCGCTCGTTTGACTACCAGTTGGGTGTTCGCGGCACGCTATTCTTCGGCCCGACGGCGCGATCGCGAGAAGCAGCCAGCCGCGTATCCTCGTTCTGAGCCGATGGTCGGCGTATAATAGAGGTATCCAAGGGTCGGGATGGTCAACAACCATCCCGACTCGAACGGGAGAACCTTTTATGTCTACGACCGTCACTTGGCTGGGCCACTCGACTCTATCCATCGAAACCGCTAAGCATCGTCTCATCATTGACCCATTTTTTACCGGTAACCCCTCTTGTCCGCTCAAGGCCGAAGATGTGACGTGCGATTACATCTTGGTATCGCACGGTCACGGGGATCATCTGGGCGACTGCATTCCCCTCGCGAAGCGAACCGGGGCGAAGGTGATCGCTAACTATGAGATCGCCTCGTGGCTGGAGAAACAAGGGATCAAGGCCCACGGCATGCAGCATGGCGGAGGCCACGATTTTCCCTTTGGAAGAGTCAAGATGACGCTGGCTTTTCACGGTTCTGCGTTGCCGGACGGCTCGTACGGCGGCAACCCGTGCGGATTTCTGATCACGACACGCGAACGAAAGAAGATTTACGACGCCGCCGATACGGGACTGTTCGGCGATATGAAGTTGATCGGCGAAGAGGGAATCGACCTGGCGTTTCTGCCCATCGGCGACAATTACACGATGGGTCCAGACGACGCATTGCGAGCGGTGAAGATGTTAACACCGCGAAAAGTGGTTCCCATCCACTACTCAACCTGGCCTCCGATTGAGCAAGATGCCGAAGCTTGGGCCAGTCGGGTACGTTGGGAAACGTCGTCCGAGGCTGTGGTCTTGAGTGCAGGCGAATCGCTGCAGTTGTGAGAACAAAAAATTTTTTCGATCATTTTGCGAAAAAATGTCCCACCCTTCCCGTTATTCCATTAGAGCCGTCCATAAAACGGATGGCTAAGATGCCGTCCCCCCAGGACCCTGAGTCGCTCGGGTGAGCGTTCCACTGGGACTGTGGTCGGCCGTAAGGAATAACACCATGATTGTACGCAACGGTCAGCACCTCCTGGGCATGTTAGCCGTCATGGCCTGCCTGACGAGCAACGCCCACGGCCAGTTCGCAGCCAAAGCAGGGAAGGTTTATGTCGCCAACACAAGCGGCGAAAACATTGTCCTGGCCTGCGTGAGCTACATCGACGAGAACGGAGTGCGGCAGACGATCAAGGGCGGAGCCTGGACGATTAAGCCCGATGCCCGCGGTCATCTCACCGACCAAGGCACCTCATTTACCGCTTCGCGTTTTGATTTTACCATCCAGACAACCAGCGGCAAAACCGACTGGCACGTTAATACCCTCGACGCGGATGGCGACCTGACTATAAACTTTGACCGCAACCTTCTCGCTCGACACAACGCACGCCTGGTTCCTCCGCTTCGCCTCGCGGGTGCAGGCGGCGGCGGAGCTGGTCCCACACCCAGGGAAGTTGAAGCGGCTGTCGGCAAAATTATCGGCGCGGCGGTAGCCCAAGCTATCGCCTCCCAAGAACCGGAAAATGTCTTTCAGGCTCTCCTTATTGAAGCCGCCCGCCGCGTACGGGATGAGCTAGTGGAAGGCGCACTCAAGGACGTTTTCAGCGATCGGCCGCTCCACGAGATTCAAGCGGCTCGCCGGGTGATTTCGTTGGGATTGGACGGCAAGTTGAGTGTAGACGCGCTAAATCGCGAACAGGCTCGCGAGGCACTGTTGGGACGCTTAAAAGCCATCGACCCCGACATCGGAGCCGGAGCGCAGATCGCAGACTTTATCTACACCGTTCTACAGGCTCGCAAGCGATAAGGGCATTGGAGCCGGAGGCGACGATAAGGTTCGTCTCCGGCTTGCTTCTCATTCACCAACCGAGATGGTCACGCAGGTCTTTCAGTCCGCCGTTTAATGCAGCAAGGGCGGTATCATACACCGAACCGCTCTCGATACGTCGGCCATTGATCGTTTCGCTGATTCGGCAGGCATGTTTACCCTTGGCCGGTACCCCAAGCAAAACATACTGTAGTTGTCCGGCAAAATAAACACTAGCGGAACAGCCGTCGGGGCCGGGCTTCAGTTCACCGCCGCGAAGCGAAAGCCAGTCGGGAGTGGTCAGCGCCATCGAATGGGTCTCCTTTACAAAAATCTTAGCGAGTCACCCCGCTGGCGACGATACGGAAGTTCGTCGGCGCAACGTCGAGCGGAGTGTCCGACTCCGGTAGCGGTTTGCCATTCGTTTCCGGCAAGAACCATAGAGCAATCAGGCCGATGGCGTACACCGAACACATGGCCAGCCCTGCATAGCGGAAGTGCAGCTCCGGTTGAGCTTCGGTCTTGAACCCTACGAACGTCACCGTCGCCAGATAACTGAGCATCGGCGGACCGGCCGCCGCGATGAATCGTCCGACATTATAACAAAAACTCGTGCCTGTGCTTCGCAACCGTGTCGGGAATAGTTCGGGGAAGTAGATCGCATATCCGCCGAACAACGCTAACTGACAGAATCCCATCAGAGGCACCATCCACAGGATATCGCTCACCGTATTCAGTTGTAGGAAGACCAACGCCGTCGTCCCGGCAGCCAGTAACAAGAACAACACAAAGGTAAGTTTTCGGCCCAGATAGGGTGTGATGGTGCTGAAGGCGAACATGCCGCAAAAGGCGCCAAGCTGTAAGACCAGCGATGTAACACCTGCGTAATATTCCTTGGCCCCGGCTAATTCCTTGCCGGTCAATCCCTGAGCGGTCAGCGACTTGTCGAATATGTAGCGTTGCAGGTCGATACTGAAAAATGAAATCGCCCACAACCCAACCACCCCGGAGAAGGCCAACGCCAGCCCGGCAAGCGCTCGCGTTCGCCAAGGCTCCTTCCCGAGCATTTCCCTGTAAGAACCAGCTTTCCTGATACTGCCGTCAGCGACTTGCCTTTTCCATGCTTCTGGTTCGTCGAGGTTACGGCGAACGAGCAAGGCCAGCAAGGCGGGCAGCGTGCCGACGACGAACAACACGCGCCACGGGGTGAGCGGAAATCCGAACAGACTTTTTCCTTCAAAAAACCCCTGCGATTGTAAATAACCGCCCAGCATGAACAGCAAGGCAGCGGTTACGTTGCCGAAGGCCGAAAACGCCTGAAGCAAGCCGAGCGTGAAGGGACGAGCGGGAGCAGGCATAACCTCAGCGAGCAACGCGACGCCAACGGCGAACTCGCCGCCCACGCCTAAACCAGTCAGGAAGCGATAGAAGGCAAAATCCAACACCCCCACAGATAACGCGCTCAGACCGGTGAACAGGGAGTAGAGTAGAATGGTAAGCAACATGGTTTTGACGCGGCCCCAACGGTCACCCATGACGCCGAAAAAGATACCGCCGGTCGCCCACCCCATGAGAAAAATCGAAGTTGACCAACTTGCCCAGTTCTTAACACCCACATCGAGACGGTCGGTCTGTTCTTTGGTCGCGGTGCCGTCCTTCAACGACTGAGCAAGGCCCATCTCGCTGATCAATAACTCGCGGACGGCCGAGACACGCCCGAGGTTGAATAGTTGCTGGTCCATGCAATCGGCCAGCCAACCAAGCGCCGCAACGGTGAAGACAAACCAGTGATAGCGGTTGAGCAGTCGCAGGGTGCCCCAGCCTGTCGGAACGGGTGATGCGTCAAGGGGTCGGCTCATGGCATGGCTCACGAGGTTAAAGGCGGGTTAAGAATTGTTGTAACGACCAGTACGGAGAAACGACAAGGTGCGGTTTGGCGAGTGTCAACGCCCCGATTTTTTCGGGGCGGCATACTCTCCGCTCGCCATCGCTTCTGGCTCTGACGGCGGGCGAACTTCGAAAGGTCGTGACCCTGACGACTCCATCCATAGATTTTCTAGGAGGTTCGCCCCGAGGGATGATGGTATGACGGTGCAGAACGAGCGGATTGCTTTACTGGTGGGCGGGGGGCCGGCTCCAGGGCTAAACGGTGTTATCAGCGCCGTGACAATCGAGGCTATCGAGCAAGGCTTCAACGTGATCGGCTTTATGGACGGCTTCAAGTGGCTGGTCGAGGGAAGTACCGACCATTACGTTCCCCTAACCATTGACGCTGTCAAGGGGATCAATCTGCGCGGCGGGTCCATTTTGCGCACATCTCGCACCAATCCGACCAAAAAAGCCGAGGCGATGGCCAACGTCCTCGGCGTTCTCGATAGGCTCAACGTAACTCGACTCGTGACCATCGGAGGCGACGACACCGCCTACAGCGGTAGTCAGGTGTATAAACAAGCGGGCGGCAAAATCCGCGTCGCTCACGTTCCCAAGACCATTGACAACGACTTACCCTTGCCCGGTTCAACGCCAACTTTCGGCTTCGAGACGGCTCGTCAGGTGGGGGTCGGTATTGCTCGTAACCTAGCCGAAGACGCCAAGACCGCGTCGCGTTGGTATCTGGTCGTCAGCATGGGCCGTGCCGCAGGGCATCTGGCACTAGGCATCGGTAAAGCGGCCGCCTCGACACTGACAATCATCTCGGAAGAATTTGGCGATCGCAAAGTGACCATTGACGAGGTGTGCGACATTATTATTGGCTCCATCATCAAACGCCGTTCGCGAGGCAATCACTACGGTATCGCCGTTCTAGCTGAGGGATTGCTCGAATCGATCGGCGAAGTTGCGTTAGAAGAGTTGATGAGCAAACAGCCAGGCCGATACGGCGACATCGTTAAGGACGATCACGGGCATCTGCGGCTAGGCGAAGTGGAATTCGGGCGAATGATCAAAGACCTCCTCGACGTCCGATTGAAAGAACTCGGACTGAATATCACCTTGACCGACAAAGACTTGGGCTACGAATTGCGTTGTGCCGATCCGATTCCTTTCGACGCGGAATATACGCGCGATCTCGGATTCGGGGCCGTCGAATTCCTGATGAGCGAGGAATCGACCAAATACGGCGCGATTGTCAGTGTCGTGGGGGGCGAACTGCTTCCGCTGCCCTTTGAAAAGATGCTCGACCCCCAAACCAGACGTATGAAGACGCGGCAGGTAAATGTCGATGGTGTCGGCTACAAGTGCGCTCGCCGTTACATGATCCGGCTGGAGAAACGCGACTTCCGCGACCCCGAACGACTGGCAAAGCTGGCGCGTGAAGTGAAAATGACGTCCGAGCAGTTCAAAGACCGCTTCGGTAAGCTGGTCCAGAACGATCCCTGGAGCCGTTAAGGAGAGGGAGCGGCATTTTTCCTCGCCGTCGCTGACTCTTCCGACTCTGTTTCGCGTGTTAGCGTCGGAAGCAATGGCGAGCGGGGTGTGTCAACGCCCCGGAAAAACCGGGGTGGTAACACACCCCACGCTCGCCGTCGCTTCCGGCTCCGTTTCACGTCAGACCGCTTACTTTACTCCAGACGCAACACGTCGCCATAGGTCAGCGACGGGATGACCACGGTGATCGTTCCGTCGCCGCGCTCGATCTTCAACTCGCCGTGATACGCGCTGCTTACTTTCTTGACACCGTCCAGGCGGAGGCGGAGGGTTACCTTTTCGGCCAATTCTCCCGTGTAGCTGGCTAAGGGTAACAGGTATCCCCCCTTGGCTTTCAGCAAGCGGGCGTCGATCAACGCCGGAGTCGCTATCAAAGGGGCGGGGTCGAGATAGGTGGCGAGCAACTTCGCCGCGCCCGCGTCCCATTTCGTCGGGATGGAGTGTGTCACCGCTCCGCGATCCGGGGCGACCGGCGGTTGCAAGGCCGAGTGCAAATAGGCTAGGCCGGGATGGGCGGCAATGGTAACGATTTTTCCTTTGCCGAGTGTGCGTTCGGTCATTGCCGCGCTACCGTCGTTGGCGAAGCGAGCGACGACTTTCGTCCCGTCCGCTGGGGTGATCCGCTCGGCCGTCACCAGGGCGGGCATCTCCCAACCATCGCCTTTGATTTGGGCCAACGCGGATACATGCGGCAACTCGATACGCGGACGCAGGAAGGGCCGCTCGGTCGTCGATTGTACTTTCGCCAGGCCAGCCAGTTGGTGCCAGGCGGGGTTGAGGGTCCCGTAGGTGTCGCGCATTCCCGCCGATGCCGTAGCCAATACCGTGCCGCCCGCACGGACATACTTGTCCAGGGCAGCGACCATCTCACGAGGCCAACAGTCGCCGACGACGATAAGCACCTTAGCGCTACCCCATTTGCCGTCGATTACGTCTTGTTCGGTGACGAGGTCAGGCGAATGTCCGGCAAAGGTCAGAGCCTTCCACATCCCCAGGCGATCCAGATGATAATGAAGGCGGGCCTTGTTGAAGTTCGGGCCGAAGTGATCATGTCCGGCCCGGTCGGTCGCCATCGCCGCGACGTCCCAGCGTTCGGTGCTTTCGCTGATCAATAAGGCCACGGAGGACGGGACCGGCCGGGCGGTGGGCAAGAGGTCCTCGACGAAACCGACACAGTGCGTGACGTCGCGAAGCGCTTTGAATCGCGAGAGGGCGCGATGGTCGATGTGGTTCTCGGTAAACGTCTCGTTCAGCCCGATACCGAAGAAATCGAGCATGGTCGCGCCGTGGGCCAGATGCGTGAAGCACGAACGAAGGAAATTGGCATCGGTGTTGCCCGGTGCGTGTGGCATGGTGTATTGACGCAACACGGCTTGGGGATCGTCGCGCATTCCGCAGCGGAAATGCTCAGAGATGTAACCGTTGATCATCGGTCCCGGTTGTCCAACTTGCCAAAAATATTCGGAATGTCGCCCGAGGTCAGCCGCACCCCGTCGAAACCACTTGATGTACATGGTGGGCGAGGGATAGTAAAACGGATGGCACGAGTAATTCGCACCGCACAACACGTCCTCGCCTAAAGTAGCTTTCACATCCTTTAGCCCTTTGACGGCGAAGTCAATGGCCTGGTCCTCATAAAAGAGCAACGAATCGACATAGAGTCGGGGATTCTGCCGTGCGGCGGCCGCGCTCGAGTCGGGGCGTAGCTTGCTCACGACAATCGGTCCCCAAGCCGGTAGCCAGTATTGGTTGATTTGCACATCGCGACGATTCGCCGTCAGCCAGCCAATCCAGCGAATGCGAATGGCCTGATCGGCAGTGAGGGGTGAGCCGGACGCTTTGGCGGCAGCGATTTCCTCGTCGAGCATCATGCCGATCCACTCGCCGAAACTGATCTCGTCGCCATAGTCGAAGAAACGCAACTTGTCGGACAGTTTACGACGTTGCAGGTCGATGCGAGAGCGTTCGATGTTGGTTCGCGTCGGCGGATTGCGGTAGCCCATGGCCATCCAGC
>RGDT01000121.1 GCA_009918525.1 Planctomycetia bacterium | reverse complement strand
GGCGCAATGAGTGGCGGAAACTACGAGAGAACAGACAAGGGCGCCCCCGCCACCGACGCCGCCCGCCAGTGGTCCGGTTACGGCACCGCGCTAAAACCGGCCTTTGAGCCTTGCGTCCTCGCTCGCGCGCCGTTGGAGGGCACAGTGGCAGCGAACGTCACCGCGCACGGGTGCGGGGCGCTGGCGATAGATGCGGGGCGGGTCGAATTTGAGCCGGGCGTGAACAAGGCGGTCGATGTAGTTGGCTTCGGGTTGGTCCTTCCAGACAAAGTCGGGCCGCGCCGGCACGAATGCCACACGAGCGGTGGCCTGTCGGTCGAGGTAGCGAACGAGCACTGACGCCTCACCCGGTTCGCCGCGAACCTCGCCGGTGGGACTTACCCGCACGGTCAACGTCGATGGCTCGAACGTCGCCAGACGAGTCACGTCGCGTGTCGTACCGTCGATTTGTGTCGCGATCACACGCAGCGAGACATGATCTTGCGGGTGGTAGAGGATCGCGGATTGGGGGGTGACTTGCAATTTCACCGGGGTAGGACTGTCGTCGAGTCTGGCCCCTTCGCCGATCCAACGCCGTATCAAACGAGCTTCGTCGCTGCTGGGTGCGAATCGCTGGCCACCCTCATGCGGTAGAGTCATTGTCGCTTTGGCGAGCAGTAGACTGTCGCCTGCCTTCAACGGCGCGAGTCGTCTACCGAGGACTTCGCGTGTCAACGCCTGATAGTCAGCTTCGGCTGACTCTCCGCGTAGTGATAGTTTGAAACCGCCTTTGCCGTTGAGGTTGCCGTGACATGGCCCCGAGTTACACCCAGCACGGGATAACACCGCCATGACCTCCGTACGGAAACTTACCGGAGAATCGGGGGCGGCAAACAGGAGGAAAAAGGCTAGCATTACGGGTTTTGCCTCACGTAAGTGGCAACGAAGCAATTTTATCTTATCGCGTGGGAGTCGCTGTGGGCACCAGTTAATTTTGCTATCAAAGTGTACCTCCGTTTTTGGCAACGGAGAAGAATGAAATGAGCCGCTGAGACGATCAGAACCGAAACGATCCGTCAAGGCTCAGGGTTGCAACACTCATCACCTCAAGCCATCATTTACATTAATGGTTTTGATTGGGTATCATGTCATCACATGTGACGCCAACACGAGCGCGGCCGTCTCGACACGGAGTACACGCGGACCTAGTCCGACCGTTCGCCAGCCAGCCGCTTGCGCTGCAGCAACTTCCGCATCCGTGAAGCCGCCTTCTGGACCGACGGCAAAGGCACACTCTCCCGGCACCGCCCGACCTGTCTCACCAACGTGAGCTAATAACCGCACTTTCGGGAGATGCCTATCGGACAAGACCTCGGCCCAGGGACGCGGTTCGCTGACTTTCATCAGAATGTTTCGTCCGCATTGCTTGCTCGCCTCGATGACATAGCGGCGCAGTTTATCGAGTTTCGATTCGCCAGGGTTAACAACTGTGCGCGTTGTCAGGATCGGCACAAACTCCGCTACGCCCAACTCGGTCAGTTTCTCGATCAAAAATTGGCCTCTGTCACCTTTGGGAAGGGCGCACGCTGCCACGACACGCACCGACGCTTCGCGATCGACCGTTTCACCAGCCGCAACGTCCAAGCAAACATCGCGTTTGGTTACTTCAACCACGTTAGCTGGGTACTCTCGTCCATCGCCGTGAAATAGGTGGATCGTATCTCCGACGCGTACACGACTGACGTGTAGATGGTGAGCCTCTGGCCCACGAAGGACCAGCGGGCCGGGTACAATCTCGAAATCGATATGGAAACGGTCAGCCATGATTGTTATTCCGCTGTCGGCGCGGGGGGCAAGGATGCGCCGCCACCGCATTTAATACTAGGGCATGCAAGCCCGGATGGGGGAGTCTCATGTCCACGACCACAAGTCGGACATCCCGGACCGGCACGGTCCCGACGAGGCAACAACTTGATGAACTGGACGCGCTACTCCAGCGGATGCTTGAGTTACCGGTCCAATCGGTCGAAGAGTCTTCCCCTCCCGTAGCGCCACGGCCCTCGACGCGACCATCGGAACGCCGACCGGTCGATCCCATCGTACCGCCGCGTGTGGACAGTTCGGCGGGTGCCGCCTCGGGCTTGAATCCAGTGACCCGCGGATCGACTCGATTGGGTACCCAGGGGCCACCCATCCCCGCTAGTCCCCGACCATCGACTCGGTTAGGTACGCAGGGAACCACGGTTCCTCGCTCGCCTACGTCGCCTACGCCCCAGGGGGGAGAGGGGAAACTACCTCCGCCTTCACAGTCCACACTGACCCCGCCTAGTCCCTCGCGGCGATCCCCGGAAACGCAGCGCAGCTACCCGCCGTCGTATATGGTGGTCGAAGATGCCGGGCCTCCTCTGGAATCGCCGATTCCTGGTGGTCAGCACGATTTGACCGAGGGACTGCCCGCCGACCCGGTACAGGAACAAGCCCAAGCCCTATTGCGGCAAGGTGCTCCCGGTAACGACGCCGCTTTCGAGACCGCTTGGCGTCCGTCCGCCCAGACCTGGGGACCGCTCGCCGAGACATGGCGGCAGACGCAACCGGCACCGGCCTCGCCGAACATCCCCACCTATCAACCGCCTCCGCAACCAAAGCCGCAAGCCACGCCTAGTCCGAGCGTATGGACTCAGACGGTCGTAATCAGCGACGCGCCGAGTTCTGAAGATATTCCAGCCGCCCCGGCCCCGGCTCCTGTCGTCCAAAATGGGCCTACGGTTGGCGTTGTTCCTCCAAGTCCGCTGGTGGCTCCCGATCAAAATGTTTCCGCGACGCAGCCCGCGCCACTTCCGAAATTCGAGACTCCGATATATCTCTGGCCGTTGGTTGCTTTCAACTTCTGCTTTGATGTATTCCTTTGGCCACTAGGTCCTGTGGGACAGTGGATGCGAGGGCCGTCGGGTGGGGTTCTTCTGGCGATGTTGGGGTTGTTGGGATTGGTGGCGGCCGGAGCGCTAGTGCTTCTTGACGGGATAGGGTGGAACTGATGAGCGTGCCTTCGTACAATGTCGTCTACCATTTCACGGGGTGACGCTGTTCACCCGTGAAGAAGACGCTTTGCGAGGGACTCATGGATCAACCCGCCGATTCGGCACCGCCGTCACCACCATCTGAAGCGTTTCCCTCCGCGACCCAAATCTCGCCGCTTGGCGGAATTCTCAGCTACCTTGTGCCGGGCTTAGGCCAAATCGTTCAGGGCCGGGTGGCAAAAGGGGTGCTATTTTTCGTTTGCGTCTACGTTCTGTTCTTCTACGGGGTGTATCTCGGGGCGGCCGAGGTGAAGATTAAGGACCGCGTGGAGCGGACTTATAAGGTCACCAGTAATATCTATTTGCCGCGTGGGGAGTCTCGCCCCAACGAAGGAGCGTTTAGCGCGCTTCTAAACAACCTGTATAACCGCCCGCAATTTCTCGGCCAGTTCTGGGTGGGGATGGCTGCTTGGCCTGCGATTGCTCAGTATATTTCGCTGGACAGGGCGATGGAGGATCGGCTCGAATCTGAAATCGATCGCAATTACGATGAGGCAGCCAACGAAGGACTCGATACTCCCGAAGGCCAAGCGAAACTAATGAAAGCCAAAGAGTTGGAGCAGGAACGGCGACATCCGTTGTTTGGGGAGATGATGCGGGAGCCGAGTTACAAGGCGATCAACGCCGTCCACAACGGTAGTGACAAAAGGCTCGAACTGGCGTGGGTGTTTACGGTTATTGCGGGCGTGTTGAACATCATGGTTATTTACGACGCCTTTGCCGGACCGGCGTTCCCGTCCCCATCCGACGAGCCGAAAAAGGGGGGTACGCCATGCCCGAACTGACCAGTAATGCCCAACTATATTTCCAGGATCTCCCCCTGCTCATCATCATGGTCAGCCTGGTTTATAGTGCTACCCGTTACGAAAAATGGTCCGCCATCCTGGTAGAGGCGGCTCGCTGGATCGCGCAACTCCTCTTCTTCCTTGGCGGGGTGGCCCTGGCCCTGTACATACTGACCAGTGTATTCTAAGATACCTTTATATTGATCTACACACCGGGGCTTCGGAGAAACGCCGTGCCTCTCTATGTCTATCAGGTGATCACCGATGACGGTAGCGAAGGCGAAGTCTTCGAGATCTTACAGAGCATGGACGAAGCCCCTCTCGCCACTCACCCCACAGATGGCCGTCCCGTACGGCGACTTTTAAGCGCACCCAACGCCATGCGTAAAGTCGCGCCTGGCAAAATGTCGGATAACCGATTGGAAAAACTCGGTTTCACGAAGTACCAGCGCTCGGGGGATGGCAAATACGAAAAAATGGCTGGTAGCGGTCCAGACCTCCTTTCGAGGGACGACTCGTGAAGCAGAGGGGATCGGCCCTGCTTTTGGGTATCGTGGCCTTAGCTCTGCTTTGTTTGGCGGGCTATCGATGGTACGGCAAGAGAACGCCCCCTGAGCCGAATCTAGCCCAGCAGGCTAACGAAGATTTAGATCGTCGCGGCTTTGTACCGCTTTCCGAACCGTTGTCGGCTCTGATCGACGATCCGAAATATGATTCCGTGCCAACTCAGGTGCATCCGCTGCTCAACCGTCCGTCCCCGGAGTTTTCGCTGGTTGACGTGGACGGAAAACGCTGGACTTCGCAAGAGTTACGCCGTGAGGGGCCGCTGGTCCTGGTCTTCTATTTCGGCTACAACTGCAATCATTGCGTTAGCCAGCTTTTCGGGCTGCACAAGGACATCGACAAGTTTCGCGAGTTAGGAGCGCGGGTTGCCGCGATCAGTGCCGACCCATCGGCTCTGACTCGGCAACGCTATGAGAAATACGGCGCATTCGATTTCGTTGTGCTCTGCGATGAAGGGAACAGGGTCGCTGAAGCCTTCGACGTTTATCGTCGTCACAAGGCCGACGCGGAGGGCGAACTGATGCATGGGACGTTCGTCATCCGTGAGGACGGAACGATTGTCTGGGTCAACCGCGGCGAAGAACCGTTTACGGCCAATCGTACGCTCTTGATCGAACTGCATCGGCAGCGGAAGCGGAAAGATTAATCATCCGTTTTAGGGATGCAACCGCTGTCGGTGGTCGTTGGACTCATTTCTTTTTAGGAACAATTTCATGAATATTATCGACGCACACGCTCATGTTTGGACACCCGACACCGTTCACTACCCGTTGGCTAAGAGCTACAAAAAAGAGGACATGAATCCTCCCTCCTTCACGGCCGAGGAACTGCTCAAGCACGCCAAACCCGCAGGTGTACAACGCGTCAATCTGATCCAGATGTCGTTCTACGGCTTCGACAACCGCTACATGCTCGATATGATCGGCGCGCACAAAGGCATCTTCGTTGGAACGGCCGTCATCGACCCCAACGGGGAAGCTCCGGATCGCTTGATGACGGACATGGCCAAGCAAGGCGTCCGCGCCTTTCGCATTTTGCCGCGTCTGACGGGTGCGCCGGCAGCGAAATGGCTCCAATCGAGCGGATACGAAAAGATGTTCGCTCAGGCGGCGAAGAACAATCAAGCGATTAGCTGCCTGATCGATCCCGAGTGCTTGCCCGAGGTCGATCGAATGTGTCGCAAGTATCCCAGTACGCCAGTCATTATCGACCATCTGGCGCGGGTCGGTGTCAGCGGCACGATCAACGACGAGGACGTGAAGGCGTTGTGCGATCTGGCCAAACACAAGCGAGTGATGGTGAAAGTCGGCGCGTTCTACGCACTCGGACGCAAGAAACCGCCCTATGACGATCTAGCAGGGCTGATCGAAAAAGTCGTCAAAACCTATGGCCCGGATCGGTGTATGTGGGAGAGCGATAGCCCTTTTCAGGTTATGGGCGAACACAGCTATAAGGCGTCGGTCGAGTTGGTGCGCACGCGGTTAAAATTCCTTTCCGATGCTGACCGCGAATGGCTCTTGCGGAAGACGGCCGAGGCGTTTTTCTTCCCGGCCTAGGATCATTCGTCAACAGCCGCCCCAGACAGTGACGGCAACGCCCTGGCACGAGCCGGACCAGAGTTCATAGACACAGGTACGATTGAGAAGGTTTTTCCAAAGTAGCGCATTGGCAAAGGTATCCTCGTCGGGGCTGAACAACGAAAAGACGCTACGAGATGCGACAAGAATCATCTTTTGCTTGGCTCGACTGACGGCGACGGTCAGGCGGCGCGGGTCGAGGAGAAATCCCGCGGACGCCAACAGATAGCCGCGGTCGCTTTCGGTCGCGCTGACCATCACGACCTTGCGTTCGCCTCCCTGGAACCGCTCGACTGTGTCCACCGCTGATTGGATCGACAGGCCGGTCTCCGCATCGGAGACTGCCAATTCGGGGAACGCTTGTTGCAAGGCGGCCCGCTGTGCCCGATGGGGTACGACCACGCCCAACCCATCGAGTGGGTTCAACCCGTATTTCGTCGAGTCGGCCAGCGTTCGCAGGATCGGCCCAATCAAATTCTGCTCGAAAGGGTTGCGTACCTGGCTGTTGTGTTCGTCGTGAACCACAACCACCAGCGGATAATCGGGATGCAGCACTGCCGCGACGAAATTATCATCGTGAGCAAATAGCGGGAGTTGCTCCATCTTGCGCGAACGGTAGGCGATGCCGTCCTGATGATACACCTCACGCCGCAGAAATTCGGCCATTGCCCCATGTAACCGAAAGCTCTCCTCAAAGCGGATGATCGGCGGCGTGGGAGTTTGCAGTCGTAGCGTGTCGAACAAACTACGGTAAGCCTGATATTGGCGAAAAGTCCGACGTGTCTCCTTGTCCCAATCGTGTTTGACGATGGGCGGCATCTGCCGATGATCGCCGACTACAATGATCGGGGCGTCCGGCTGAAGGGCCAAGGCGGCCATGAGTGCCTCGGGCAGATTCATCTGCGAGGCTTCGTCCAGCACCAACAGTTCGCACAACGGATATGCAAAAAGATCGTCTTTGACCAGATCGTAAACACCACCGGGCGTTGTCGCTACAATAGCATATTTCAGGCCGTCGAGGAGTGTGGTGTTTTTGGGCGTTCCCTTGGGCCGATCGCGTTCTTTGGGAAGTGAAATAACCGAATCGGGTAGCGCTGCGGCTTCCTTCGAGACAATGCGATAGATCGGAACGTCGAGAATACGCCGGTCGAAGTGAGTGTCGAACAAACGGGGATTGGCCGACTGCAATTGTCGCAATTTTTTCTGCACTTCAACGACATTCGTCATCAACACATCCGTCGCGGCGTGGGTCTTGCACGATAGAAAGACGCGGCATTTTCGCCCGGTCTGCGATTTTGGGGAGAGAGAGGGGCTGCCTCTCTCTCCCACAGACATCCCACTCCCCGTCCACATCGCCTCTTGAAGCCGAGCGAACACGGCAAAAGCCGTCGAGTACGATTTTCCCGTGCCCGGCGGACCTTGGACGAGCAGAATCGGCGTTGTGGCGTGTTTTGCGATAAATTCGCGTTTGCTCGGCTCGAAATCGTGTAGGAGGTTGAGAGCGTTAAAGGCATCTAGCCCGGCCAGGAACGCCTGCTGCCCGGTAGAGACTGGATAGTGGGTGGACTGAGGGGGAGAGGGAATCGCTTCAGAAATATCGTCTGGTTTGGGTGGCGTGGCAAGGCGGTTGTACAGGGCGTTGGAGTTACCGTTGCACAGCCCCCCTACTACTTTTGAGCACCAGTAGGCGAACCATTCGTTCGGGCATGGATCGAGTGTATATAATTCGCCATCGGTCAAATTGCGATTGTTCGAGGAAAACACAAAGGGCGTCGTGTTGTGGTTGCCGAACGAATCCATAAGTGCGATTTCGGCCATTGCTGCCGTCACGCGGCCAGTATCGTCCTTGACCGTCGGCTTGACATGGATCAGTTTGGCACGTTGACCGTAAAGAAGCTGTTTGGGCGTGGGGGTAAAAGGTTTTTGTTGGTCCGGGGGCAGGCGTTCGTCTACCGTCAAACGTGGCATAATGACGATTATCTCATTATCGCGTAGCGTCGAAAGAAGTAACATTTCGTCAAGATCGCAATCGATGCCAGTCGTCTCCACTCGAAGTTTCAACCGCAGCCCATCCGAGGACCACTGGCACTCGGCTTTCTGTTCCTTGGTCAGTCGGACAGTCTTATCGGGATTTTTGGAGCGGAATTCGGCCTCTAGTTGTTCTTTCTTGAGCCGACGCCGTTCGTTCTCCCGGTTTTGTTCCGCGACTCCGGATTCCTGATCGGCCTCAAGGTAGCGAACGAGTAGGCATTCGCCCTTGAGGACGCGCTGTTCGGGTTGCATGTGCCGAATGCTTTTCCATTCGACCAAGCTAACCAACCGTTCGATTCGCACGAACTCGTCCAATGCTCCGGCCAGATGGCGGGCTTTGTCCTCGAATCCGACGAGTTCTGGTAACTGGAAGGCGGTCTTTTTGGTATTAGGATTGCCCGAAATTTTCGCAGCGACGTGAGCAATCGCCTCCAATCGCCGGGCCTGAAAGGCGAGGAGTAATTCTCTTGTCACCGCGCGGAAGTCAACAAATTCGTCACTGCAACCGGGAGCCGGGTCAGGAAGTTGCTTCCAGGCAGCGTAGGCGTATTCGGGCGGGATGCTACTCCCGAATCGCGCTCGGCGAGTGTACCACTCGTTGACACCGTCGATGTCGATTTTGCCCAGATAGTCGAACAACCGAGCACGAAATAAATCGCGGAAGCGATAAGGGTGGTTCCAGTCGAATTTCAAGTACGTAGCCAACGACTGTAGCGATTGGCACGTCATGGGGAAATTTTTGAATGTACGTACTTCCTCATCGAGAAAACTCGCGATAGGCGAATCAAATGCGGCGATCTGCGTCAGAAAATCGTATAGCGGCGGCGTTTTTTCGAGCATCGCGGGGAAATTACGGGCCAGACCTTCGAGCATCAAACGTTGTTCGTACCGGTCGAAGAATACAAGATGAATCGGAACTTTTTTGCCCTCGGACAACGTAGATGAAGCAATCTCGACAACCGCAACCAGCAACTCACGCGTCCAAACGACGAATAAATCGCGTTCCTTGACCGAGGAATTCGGTGGGCCTTCCGTCATGCGGACGACGCTGCGGCGGGCTACGGGGACGCCGTCCTCACAGGCGACCGCCAGCGCACCGAGCAGATAGACGCGACCCTCCAATGGGTCTTGCTGGGCATCGAGATACAGCCAAATGAGGTTTGGATTGAGGTCCGGCCGCGAGACAGGCAGCGAGCTATTCCCTTTGTCGGGAATGAACGCTAACGAGCGTGAACCGTCGCAACGAACCGATTGACGATAACTTTTGGCCCGATGAATCAGTTCGTCCAGACGTGGACCGACCGGCCAAGTGCTGGCCAGTTGTTTGACGTGTTGTTCACGGCCCGGAGTGGGAACGAGGTGAAAATCGTTGTCGGTCGCGAACTGTTTGAGCGTAGCCAACGAGTCGATCGTGGAGACGCCGTTACGCTTCAAAGCTTCTTTCTCTGTACTGTTGATATAAGGTAATAGCGAAAGGTCTTCAGCCGCCGCGCTGGACTTCATGCAAAATTCGGTATAGAGACAGCCATCGCACTTGAACGACAGGCAGTAAGGAAGGTCGTCGAGGTCGCAATCGGCAACCCGTTGAGCGGTTGATGTCGGCTCAAGAACCAGATCGCAAGCCGAGCGGAGGTAGGCATCGGGGTCGGCGACGATTTCCAGCAGAAAGTCCGTCAGCATAAACTCCGCCTGGGCCGCCTGGCGTCGCGGCGTTGCCTCGGCAGTTTCCTCGGGGCACGGATCGACGGGCGGACGGAAGAGAATCCCAATTCGTAGTTTGCTCGGTGTGAGGTCGGCCTGTTGAAGCAATTCCGCTATCATCTGGTAATAAAACGCCACCTGCAAACGATGTTCGACCTTGACCTCTGCCGTTGATTTTAGATCGGCAATTAGAACGTCCAGATGACCATCGAACGAGCGGGATAGTTTGATCAGATCAACATCGCCGCGCAACTGCCATTGGCTGAGGACCACTTCGAGGCGAGTTTGAAACAACAACACCGTTTGACCCGGTTGAAGATTGCGTATCTCGTTGATTATCTCGGCATTGTTGGCCGATCGGTTGTGCGAGCTATTGTAACGTGGAGCAAACTGAACACAGCGAAAGCGCTGTGAAAGTTGATTTTCGACGGCACTCTCGAAGGTACGTCCCGAGAGCGACATCAACGGTGGGATACGCTGCAAGGACACACCGTAGGATTCCATGAAATCGTGGCCTGCCCGTTCGGCGAGTCGAAGCCGCAGGAAGCGTTCGCATTGATCCAATCGCACGAACTGGGAAACGTCCGTGGGCGTGATGCGCCGGGCGGTTGTCGCGGGCAGTAACGGCAACGATACACGGTTCGGCATGGTTGGCACCATCTACTCTAACGGAGGAAAGTCTAGGCACGCAATCGACCACCGGAGCGACGACGGTTATCAGATAGATGGTTCACGGAGTCGCTTAAACTTATAGAGATACCACAGCCGCCAACGCGAAACGGTGGATAATTTGTAAGTATAGCCGAATTTCATTAAAAGGCATCGATTGTCGCTCATTCAACTCTGGTAACGTCTGGTCTTTTTTGCGATAATCCATTCATCTTTGGAGCAGCCGACACCTGTCAGCGCCACCGGGGCGTTGACACACCCCGCATGCTTCTCGTCGGATCCTCCCAGGAGGGCCTCTGATCATGAACCGCCGTTCGTTTCTTGTCGATACTGGCATGGGTTTCACGGGCCTCGCTCTGTCTGCACTGTTGGCCCGTGCCGACGGCCGAAAACCTCATTTCAAACCCAAAGCAAAAAACGTCATCTGGGTGTTTCTGTGTGGAGGTGTCAGCCATGTCGAGAGCTTCGACGTCAAGCCGGAATTGACGAAATACGCCGGCAAGAGCATCGACGCCACTCCGTACAAAAATGTCTTCAGCGATCCGCGTGTCAAGGATGTCGTCGCGCCCAATCCGTCACACGGCGGCCGACGCCAGCTGATGGGGTTGAACACCGGCTATCAGACCTACGGAAAAAGCCGTCTCGTGGTCGCCGATTGGTGGAAGAATATAGGAATGTGTGCAGATGACATTGCCGTTGTGCGTTCGCTGTGGACGACCGATAACGACCACGGCGCCCAGTTGCAATGGCACACGGGGCGACACGTTCGCGAAGGGGCATTTCCGACGATTGGTTCGTGGATTTCCTATGGATTAGGCACACTCAATGACAATCTGCCGCAATATGCGGTTTTGGGAACGCCGACGGGTGATTGTTGTGGCGGGGCCTGGACGCACGGCGCAGGCTATCTGGGGCCGGAATATGCCGGGGTTCGTCTGAATGTCGGCACGCCCTCGCCGTTGCCCTACATCCGCCGCCCCCTCTCGGTGACAGCCGAGGAGCAAGAGGCGAATTTATCGCTACTGGGCAAGCTCAATCGACTGGCAGGGATCGACTATCCCGACGATCCTGGGCTT
>RGDT01000013.1 GCA_009918525.1 Planctomycetia bacterium | reverse complement strand
CTTAGCCGCAATCATGAACCAGCCGGTCATCATGGTCTTCACCCACGATTCCATCGGCGTTGGCGAAGATGGTCCAACTCATCAGCCGATTGAGCAATTGATTGGCTTGCGTTCGGTGCCGGGAGTCATCAGTATTCGCCCTTGTGATGCCAACGAAACAGCCGAAGCATGGAAAGTGGCACTAAGGCAAACGCAGCACCCCGTAGTCCTGACACTGACAAGGCAAGCGTTGCCGACGCTTGACCGCTCGAAGTACGCAGACGCTTCGGGGCTGGAACGCGGAGCCTACATATTGACCGACACGCCGGGAGGCTCGCCAGAGGTCATTCTGATCGGCACGGGTAGCGAGGTCTCGCTTTGTGTGCAGGCCCATGAAAAACTTACGGCCGAGGGTGTTCATTCGCGTGTGGTCAGTATGCCGTCGTGGACGCTGTTCGAGCTTTATTGCGAGAAGAACCCCGCCTATCGTGAAGAAGTATTGCCATCCAAAGTGACGGCCCGCGTGTCGGTCGAGGCCGGTTCTACACTCGGTTGGCACCAGTACGTCGGTCTAGCAGGCAAAGCGATCGGCATGAAAGGATACGGAGCCAGTGCCCCAATCGGCGAACTCATGAAGAAATTCGGATTCACCGTAGATGCTGTCCTACAAGCCGCGAAAGAAGTGATTGGAGCAAAATAACCTAAACCACTGGAAATTGGACTATCTGGGGAAGACTGGATGGATGAGTGACTGAGGGGGCACGGGGGGCCTCTTTCCTCAAAGAACCACATTCAGATGGATAACAGGAAACCCAAAATTGAGATGAAGGGTAGATTAGAAGTGTAGTAGTTTCAGTGTTCGATCGCTGAATGATGGAGTTAGAACCATGCGACGGCGTGAATTCTTGCGAGCTGGTTCCCTTCCGCTTTTTGGGCTAGGTTTACCGCATCTACTATCTGCGCCTTCCATGCCGCGTAAAGCGAAGGCATGTATCGTTCTTTTCATGTGGGGCGGTCCCGCTCAACAAGACACCTGGGATCTCAAGCCCGATGCACCGGCCGAATATCGGGGCGAATTCAAGCCTACTGCTACCAATGTGCCGGGCATCCAAATTTGCGAACATATGCCCCGCATCGCTCGACGAGTCGATAAACTGGCAATCATTCGCTCGATGACGCACGACGACGTTAATCACACCAGTAGCACGCACTATCTTCTCACGGGAAAAGGCCCCGTCCCGGTCGGTGCCCCGCTACGCGATGACTGGCCTAGTTATGGCGCAGTTATGGCGAAGTTAGGTCGCGGACGAGGGCCGTTGCCACCGTTCGTCAGCATGATGCCGAAAGTGGACACAAACGGCGCTCCGCGGTTCGTGGAGCAGTCTCACGGGCAGGCAGCAGGTTGGCTCGGCCCGGTGTTCGATCCGCTTCGTATCGACGATGACGCCAGTAAGCCGGAATATAAAGTCGGCGAATTTGCTCTATCGGCTGATGTACCCATCAATCGAACGCAGCGACGCAAGGAACTTTTGACGCGCTTGGACATGCAGCGACGCTCGTTGGAAATGCAAGCGGGCGGAGTGTTACGCGAACGGGCTTTCTCGTTGCTCGCCGACCGTAAAGCTGTCGAGGCTTTTGATCTCTCTCGCGAGCCGTTGCACATTCGCGAACGCTACGGTATGAACCTACACGGGCAGAGCGTGCTACAAGCTCGTCGTCTCGTCGAGGCGGGGGTACCACTCGTCAGTGTCTTCTGGCCCAACGACGGCATCACGAATGTGAGCGTCTATTGGGACACGCACAACCGCAACTTCATCGACCTGAAAACGAGGCTTTGTCCCGTCACCGACCTGGCGTTCACGGCCCTACTTGACGATCTGGAAGCACGCGGAATGCTCGATGAGACTCTGGTCATCTGGACGGGCGAGATGGGTAGAACCCCACGAGTGGGCCAAAGCGTACCTGGCGGAGCCGGAGCGGGACGCGATGGCCGGGATCACTGGGCCAAGTGTTTCACGAGTGTATTGGCAGGCGGTGGTATAAAGGGTGGTGCCGTATACGGTTCCAGCGACAAGTACGCCGCCTACCCCGCTACCAATCCGACGACTCCGGCTGACCTGGCCGCAACGGTGTATCACTGCCTTGGCATCCCCCCACAGACGGAACTTCGCGACCGACTGGATCGGCCGTTCATGCTTTGTGAAGGTAAACCGATAGAGGCGATTCTTCGGGATAAATCATGAGAAAGGGGTTTGGCAGATAATGGCCAATTTCTTCTTGTCATGGCCTGCATAATTTTTAAGATTATAGATGGTGTGGTCGTCTATCTGCACCATCTCTCCCAAAGTTCGTTCTCTCATTTTCATCACGGGGTTGTGTTCATGCTTAGTCTGCGCACATGGAGTATGCTTGCTCTGTTTTCGTTCATAACGCTGGTGGCTGGTTGCGCCAGCGACGGGCGATCTGGTGCGAGCGGTAAAGTGACGTTCAAAGGAGGACCGTTAAAGACTGGTCAGATCTCTTTCATTCCTGAAGGAGCGATGTCGCCCGCCGGCGGAGCACCCATTGTTGATGGTGCATACTCAATACTTCCCACAGCAGGGTTAATGCCCGGCAAGTACAAAGTCGCCATCTCGTCACCTGAAACCAAAGCAGGTCCAAAAGAAGAGATGCCCGGTATGTCAGGCCCGCCTCCAAAAGAAACGATTCCCGAAAAGTACAACGGCAAGACCGAGCTGACGGCAGAAATCAAGGCGGGAGCGAAGAACGTCTTTGATTTTGATCTGAAGTGATCGTGGTTCGCCTAATGTCATCCTCATCATCTGATTCACGAATGGAGGTTTTAATGAAACGTAAAGGCTTCACGCTCATCGAGTTGTTGGTGGTCATCGCCATCATCGCAATCCTTATCGGGCTGTTGTTGCCCGCTGTGCAGAAGGTTCGCGAAGCCGCTGCCCGGATGCAATGCAGCAACAACTTCAAACAACTCGGTATCGCTATGCATGGCTACCACGACAGCTTTTCCAGTCTCCCGGCGGTCATGTCACCGAGCGGTTGCTGTTGGGGTACATGGGTAATCCTGATTCTTCCCTACGTTGAGCAGGAAAATGCCTATAAACTCTATCAGAATTGGGGTGGGACCGACTCCGTAAACTCTAATTTCCCAGCCGCGAGCACCGGCGGATTCCCCCGGTACGGTTCGGCCCCGAACACAAC
Source organism: Planctomycetia bacterium (assembly GCA_009918525.1). Classification (GTDB taxonomy): domain Bacteria; phylum Planctomycetota; class Planctomycetia; order Gemmatales; family Gemmataceae; genus RGDT01. The sequence continues at coordinate 23,504 of RGDT01000013.1, read as the reverse complement.
CAATGTAACGGCTCGTCGTTACAAGGTGTTCACCTGCCCCAGCGACCAAGATAATGCTCCGTTTAGCGGCATCACCAACAACAACTATGCCGTATGCACGGGTACGGGTGGAACCTACCGCACGGTTCCTAACGGTGCCCCGACCGGATTCACCCCTCAAGCAGGCATGTTCGATGGCGGGACGCTGACGCGGAAGATTAAACTGACAGACGTCACCGACGGCTTGTCGAACACTCTTATGGTCGGTGAAGTTTTGCAAGGCCAAGCCAGCGACCTCCGCGGTTTCTTTTGGTGGGGTGATGCAGCCGGCATGAGTACATTCGGAGCACCCAACACCAGCACGCCCGACCAGATTTACACCACTTCATACTGTAACAACCTACCGGCTCGTAACCTACCGTGCGTCGGGACCGGTGGTGCGGTATTCTACTCTCGTAGCCGACACACGGGCGGTGTCATGGCGGGATTAGGTGATGGTAGCGTGCGGTTCATCTCGAACAGCATTAATCCGACGACTTGGCTGAATGTCGGTAGTGCGGCCGATGGTATAGTCGTGCAGTTGAACTGATTCTGAGACGGTTCAGGCGTCCGCTCCCTGTTTCCTAACAGGAAGCGGACGCTTTTCTTTTTGTTTTGAAAGCTTCCGTTGACATGGCGCGATCATTTCGGCATATTCTTCCCATCTTACCGAGTTCGAGGAGCTATGGACGCGAAGTTAAGATCGTGTATTTCCGAATTGATCGGCACCTACCTGGTCGTACTGATCGGAGCGGGTACTCTCTGCACTACTTATCTCGCGGATACGGCGACAGGAGCTCGCGTTTTGGCGGTCGCCATGGCAGAAGGTTTTTCGCTCGCCGCGGTCGTCACCATGACGAGTCATTTGTCTGCAGCATGCTGTAACCCGGCGATCACTCTGAGTCTGTGGGTAACCAAACAACTGGACCTCAAGCGTGCTTTAATGATTGCGGCCTCGCAGCTAGGAGGGGCTTTTCTTGCGGGGATGAGTTTGCGATTGAGCTTCAGCGATGCGATCTTGAACGATGCCCGACTTGGAACTCCTCACCTAGGCGCGTTCGGTGCTACCGTTCCGAGCTTGGCTGTTCTCGTTACCGGCGTGACTTTTGAGATGGTTTTCACTTTTCTGGTTACCCTCGCTGTTTATGCCAGTATTATCGACCCACGCTGTATTAAACTCGGTGGCCTTTACGTTGGACTAGCACAGACGGCTGTCATTCTTTTCGGATTTCATCTCACTGGCGGGGTTGCGAATCCTGCCCGCTGGTTCGGCCCGGCTCTTTGGCAATTAAGCGTAGGCACGATCGAAAACCCGTTCGCCGATCATGCCGTCTACTGGGCTGGTCCCGTGATCGGAGCCTTGGGCGGGTGTACCATTTACTCGACTGTTCTTCAACCGTCCCCGAAACCATAGCCTCGGCGGGGAAAACGTATGGAACCACTCGAATTAGATGATCTGCTGCCGCTGGAAGAATTTGCAGCCCGTCGTCGTGAATTTTTCTTGGCCCATGCACGGTATCTGGATAGACATCGCCGTGTGCGTTTAGGTCCGTGTGTGACACTGGTCTTTGAGAACCGTCAAACATTATGGTTTCGCCTTCAAGAAGTGATCCGCATCGCACGGTTGACTGAGCCTACCCGATTAAGGCAAGAGTTGGCCCACTACAACCGTTTACTTCCCCGAAGTGGTTGTTTGCAGGCAGCTCTGCTTTTGGAGATCGATGAAACCAAACTTGCTGCGGAACTGGCCCGCTGGCGCGATCTGCACGGTGATCAACTTACGCTTCATCTAGGCAGCACGCTCATCCCGGCCGATTTACTCACCTCCAGGCCGGAAGATCGCGCGATAGGAACGGCCCACTGGGTGCAATTTGCGTTGGATGAAGAGAATAAATGCCGACTTATGGATCGCCGATTCGCGGCCGGATTCCGTATCTCGATGCCTGGATACGTTCACGAAAGCGGCGCGCTGGGTGATGACGTGCGAGAGAGTTTAGCGAGCGATCTTGGCGGAGTTCCAATGGGAGCCACTGATGCCAGTCGGCGGGCCAAGTCTGTTTAATTGAATTCAATCGGGCAGCCCAACTATGCGAACGGATTCAAGCTCACATTGCACGAAGAGATGCTCCATCAGCCTTTACCTTGGCGAAAACCGCGGATGGTGTTCGTGAACTCGACGAGCGACCTTTTTCACCGCGACGTTCCGAACGAGTTTATACAACACATCTTTGCCGTCATGAGACAAGCATCTCAGCATCGGTTCCAGGTACTTACCAAGTGGTCCAAACGGTTGGCCGACTTAGCGACTGAGATCGATTGGCCGACAACGTCTGGATGGGCGTCCGTGTTAAAAACGCTGATTACACCTTCCGCATCGATCACTGAAGACAATGCGGTGCGTCAGTAAAGTTCTTGTCTGATGAGCCGCTATTGGGACCGCTCCCCAATCGGGACCTTGTCGGTATCGACTGGATCATCGTCGGCGGTGAGTCCGGGTCGGGAGCAACGCCGATGGCCTTGGAATGGGTGACGACCATTCGCGACCATTGCGTCCAAGCATCCATCCCGTTTTTCCTCAACCAATGGGGCGCTTTGAACAAGAGCCGCAACGGCCGTGAACTTGAAGGACGATCTAGGGACGAGATGCCGGCCCAACACGCTTCAAACGGCGAACGGGAGCCGTAGGTCCACTGATTGCATGTAATTCTCAGACTTACGTCACCCGTTGGCGGAAAATAAGTTTGTGTCACCAATCTTTGGGTAATATGTCGGGAGTTACCTGAAAAGCGTCGGCTAGCTTATTCATCTGGTTGAACAGCCCGACGACTGCGAGTACCTCGCCTAGTTGTTCCAATGTCAGGCCCAGCTTCTGAACGGCCGCTGTGTGACTATTGATGCAGTAGTTGCATCCGTTGGTTGCTGAAACAGCCAATGCAATGATTTCCTTCGTCAAGGCATCGACTCTCCCCGGAGCCATGATTGCCTTTAACCGAGTCCAGCAGAGTTCTAAATGCTCTGGGTGTGTCGCCAACGCCCGCCAGATGTTCGGGATGTGGTCGATTTTCTTCGTCGCCTTGATGTCATCGAAAACGCGGCGAACGATAGGATGCGAACTGTCTTCGGAAACCAGTTGAACCGTTGACATAGAAAACCTCAACATCAACAGGCGTATTATCAAAATGGGATGGAGGCAGTCACCTCCACCCCGGTCATTCGATCTCTTACAGTTTCCAACCCGTGCGATACTCGCGGCTCAATAGCTTGTCGTATTCCGATGCGCCGGTGAACTTGCTGTTCTCGGCGTCGTAAACTAACCGTTTGTTGCCGCCAACTACCATCGCGACATTGCCCAACAAAATCGACTCGGTGAGCATGGCGCCGTAGCTGAAGTTGGCCATGGCAATCTTCGGATCGTTCTTGACAATTGCCTCGACCCACTCAGCCTTTTGTTGATCGTCGTTGTTATTGCTCTTGCGCCGCGGCAGACTTGGAGCAGGATTCTTGATGTCCTTTGCACCCTGGCCGATAAGTCTGCGAGTGGCCCCGTAGTCGTCTGGTGAATAAAGGGTAGCATTTTCGGCCACGATTAGCGAACCGGAGCCGGAGTAGCCTTTTTCAGTCCCTTGAAGTAATGCCAGGTCGGGGGTCAGTTTCTTGCCGTCGCGTTGGCCTTCGTACCACGTCACTTTGATCGGCTCGGTCGTTCCTGGGAGAGCAAATTCAAAAGTCACCTTGGCCCAACCGGGGAACGTCTCGGGATTGTACGGGTCTGTCTCGCCGCTGATTGCTAACGGTAGGCCCAACTTCAGTCCCATGTACGGCATGTTGGCGGTGTGGCAAGCCATGTCACCCAGCGCACCAGTGCCGAAGTCGCGCCAACCACGCCATGCGAACGAATGGTAACCAGGGGCATAGGGACGCTCTGGAGCCGGCCCAAGGAATAAATCCCACTTGACGTGAGCTGGAACCGGCCTCGGTTCAGGACGCTTGGTCACCTTCGGCGCTTGCGGCCAGATCGGACGATTCGTCCAGAGGTGGACTTCCTTGATTTTGCCCAAGGCGCCGGACTGCACGAGTTCCACCGACGTTCGGAATGCATCCCCGGCCGTCCCCTGATTACCCATCTGGGTGCAGACCTTGTTATCGGTCGCTACCTTTCGCATCAAGCGGGCTTCCGCTACGTTGTGGCACAATGGCTTTTGGCAATAAACGTGCTTACCGGCCTTCATCGCCATGATGGAGGCGACAGCGTGAGTATGGTCGGGCGTGCTGACCACAACAGCATCGATTCCCTTACCCATTTTCTCAAGCATCTCACGGAAGTCGAAAAACTTCGCGGCCTCGGGGAATTTCTCGGCCTTGCGGTCTCGGGAGTTTTCGTCAATATCACAGATTGCGACCAGGTTGCCGTAGTTCGCCGCCTGATCGCAGTCGCTGGACCCCTTGCCGCCCACGCCGACGGCAGCGATATTTAGCCGCTCGAGTTTGTTCTTCGGCTTAGTTTCGTCCGCCGCTTCCACGCCGCCGGCGACATAGAAGCCGACGCCGGCGACCGCCGACGTCTGTAGGAATTCACGACGATTTGTCTGCAGAGTCATGAGGTATCTCCTTAGAAGACTTCACCCGCCGACAGACGTCGGCGTTACAAACTGGGAGAGTCGGAGAGTAGTCTAAGGAGAAAGCAAGACTTGGTCCGCAAATTTTTGACAATCAGGCCGCACGTCGCGCTAATGCCGCTCGTAGATTGGTCAATTGTTGATGTCGTTCGGCCTCGGTTCCAGACGGATCGAAGCGAATACCGCCCCATATTCGCCGCAACACTTCAAACGCACGTCGCCGCATTTCTAGATCGCGCCATCCCAGTGCCTCCACCAAAACGGGGATAGCGGCCTGTCCGTGTTGTAACAACTCAGCAGAAGCCCGTTGATATTCCGGAGTCCGCAACAACTCTAGAAGCGAATGCAAGCGAGCATGCAATACCACGTCACCCAACGAGGGAGACGGAGCTACCGGTTGGCTCGAAGGCTGCGTTGAGGTAGCCTGTTGCGCGAACTTCAGACCGTCCACCGTGTGCTGAATATAGACTTCGACCGCGGTCTTGTCGCGAGCCAGTTCGGCAGGAGTTCCCGCCGCAATCACTTTTCCCTCATAAATGATGTAGCCGCGATCGGCAACCTGAAGGACTTCGCGAACCTGGTGGTCGGTGATGAGGATAGCGATGTTTTGTTTACGCAGATCGCTGATGATGTGCTTGATATCGTTAACCGTCGGCGGGTCGATGCCCACAAACGGTTCATCAAGCAGGATGAGCGAGGGACCGCACACTAGACAACGAGCAATCTCCAAACGCCGCCGTTCGCCACCAGAGAGCGTGGCGGAGAGGCGATGGCGTTTTTCGATAAGGCCGAATTTGGTAAGCACCTCATCGCACATTTCGTAACGTTCTTTGCGAGTCGGTCGCCGCCCCAAACGCGGATGCACCGGTAGCAGTTCGAGTACGGCTAAGATATTTTCTTCGATGGAGAGTTTGCGAAAGATGCTGTGATCCTGGGGTAAGTAGCCCATACCCAGACGCGCACGTCGATACATGGGCAGCGAGGTAACTTCCTGGCCCGCGAAAGTGACTTTCCCTCCGTTGGGAGTGACCTGCCCCGTGACCATGCGAAAACTGGTGGTTTTTCCTGCGCCGTTAGGTCCAAGCAAGCCAACGACTTCGCCGCGTTCGACTTCGAAACTGACGCCGTCTACGACCGTTTTTTGATCCCAGAATTTCCACCATTTCTTGTCTCGGGGATAGACCTTGACGAGTCCTTCAGCCTTGAGAATCGCCATCGACGTCCCTCCTGGAAGGGTGAGCATACCGGAGACGATTATTTTTTTGAAGACAGGAGTTACGAGTCTCATCAGCTTACAAAAAGGACGGAAAAACAAGTCAATCTCCTCATCTGGGTCTATCGTCGCTAGGATGAGCAGATGATTTTCCGGGAGACGCCCGATGAGTGGCTCACTGCTGATTGTTGATGATAATGACGAAGCTCGCGCGGAGTTGCATTATTTCCTTTCCCAACATGGCTATGAGATTTACGAAGCATCAGGGGGCGAGGCAGTATTCGCCCTTATGGGGAAAAAACGCTGGGATCTGGTCCTACTGGATATCGAAATGCCCGGAACTACCGGCCTGGAATTGCTGCGTAAACTTCGCGAGCGCTATCCCCCTGATGAACTGCCTGTTATGATGGCCACGGCGAAAGACACCAGTAGCGACATCGTCGGAGCGTTGAACGCCGGGGCCAACGACTACGTTACGAAGCCTTTCGATCTACCGGTCGTTTTAGCACGTATTCAAACCCAGTGTGCCTTGGCAAATGCCCGAAATCAACTTCGCCAGTCCAACAATCGGATGCGGCAGGAACTCGAAGCCGCCGCACGGGTCCAGGAAACATTATTACCTGTCCCTTTAGCCTCTTTGCCCGGAGTGAAAAGCGCTTGGCACTATCGGCCTTGTAGCGAATTGGCGGGCGATCTTCTGGGATTGTTGGCCCTGCCCGATCGCCGCGTATGTCTGTACGTTCTGGATGTGGTACATCACGGCGTCAAGGCCGCTCTTTTGGCGGTGATGATCAATCGCGTGCTGACTCGTCTGCTGGCGGAATGCCCTGATTCGCCAGTTGATGTGGCCGCCGCCCTACACCGAGAGTTTCCATGGGACGAAAGAACCCAACAGTTCTTTAGCCTACAACTGGGTTTTCTTTCGCCCGAAGATGGCTTGTTTCGCTTTGCCACTGCGGCCCACCCCGGGCCCATCGTTATCCGTGCTGGGCAAACCGAAATTATCCGAGTCAAGAGCAGTTTCATCGGCCTCGGCGAGGGGCAATATGATGAACAACGGTTGATCCTCGAAGTCGGTGACCGACTCTATCTATACAGCGACGGACTAGTCGATGCACGAAGTAGCAATGGCCAGTTCTATGGCCCTCATCGCTGCGCTGAATTGCTCACAGCCGCGCGGACGATGTCGCTCCAGGAAACGGTAATGCACCTGGCAAACGATGTGCAGGATTGGTGCGGAATCAACTCACCTCACGATGACATTACTATTGCCGCTGTCGAGCGAGTGTAATGCTATGTTCACTTCCCTAGTCGAGCACAGCCCCGAAGCGATCATGATTCTCGACGCCGAAGGCGTTGTACGCTTCGCGAATCCGGCTACCGAAACCGTTTTCGGCCGACCTCCCCGAGAAGCCATCGGACAATCGGTCGTGGATTGGATCGGTCCAGACGATGCCCCCGGTTTTAATGCTCTGCTTGAATCCTGCCGAGATAGCCCCTGCCGCTTACTGCTGTTCTCGGGATTCTATCGGCATCTTGTCACCGATGACCCACTTTATGGCGAAGGCCGACTCGTCAACCTGCTGCATGACAGCAAAGTTCAAGGCATTTTATTTTATTTTCGCGAGCTATCGGCCGACCGCACCGACCGACACGCGACCCACGATTGGGGACGTGAAGCGAATTTGAGTTCGCCAGTGATGAATGCCCTGCCCGACGAAATCTATGTTAAGGATCGCTCCCTCAAACTTGTCACCGCCAATAATGCGGCCGTGAAAGCTCGCGGCGCGAACTCGGTCGCCGATGTAGTTGGACGAACGGACTACAGTTTTTACCCGGCTCATCTAGCGGATCGCTTTCACTCCGAAGAAGCTGAAGTGCTGCGTACCGGCGAGCATTCCATCAATCGAGAGTTGTACCTCCAACGATTTGGACAAGTGGGCCGCTGGGTTTCGATTACTCGCGTACCTTTGCACGACCCGGATGGGGAGCGGGTAGGATTGGTTGGGATTTCTCACGACATTACAGACGCGAAACTAGCCCAAGCCGAGCTCGAACGAGCAAAAGAAGCAGCCGAGGCAGCCAACCGGGCCAAGAGTGAATTTCTGGCCAATATGAGTCACGAAATCCGCACACCCATGAATGCTGTTCTCGGCTATACACGACTGGCCCGCGAAACAGCTGTTGACCCGGCTCAGAGCGAGCGACTGGACATTGTGCATTCATCGGCCCAGGCGTTGTTAACGATCCTCGACGATATCCTGGACTTTAGCAAGATGGAAGCGGGGAAGCTCGACCTTGATCCTAAGCCGTTTGACATCCGCGAAATGTTCCATGAGTCGTTACGCTCTCAATCGCTTAGTGCCGAGCAAAAGGGGCTACGGTTGACATGGCGTGTATCCGAAGACATACCTCGAGTGCTAGTTGCCGACGCCGGACGTATACGTCAAGTCCTAATCAATCTGGTGGGAAATGCCATAAAATTTACGCCGCGAGGCGAAGTGAACGTTTGGCTTGGTTTGGATTCCAACGATCGCGGCCTGTTGCGTTGCCGCGTGCGCGATACGGGCATCGGCATCACCCCGGAAAAACGAAACGCCATCTTTCAACCGTTCACCCAGGCGGATACCTCGATCACCCGCGTCTATGGCGGCACAGGGTTAGGGTTGGCCATCTGCGTTCGCCTCGTGGCCTTAATGCACGGCACCATGAGCGTAGAAAGTGAACCGGGAGAAGGCAGTGCCTTTACCTTCACGGCGCGAGTGCGTTTCGGCGAAATCACCGACCTGTCCGAACAACTCGCTTCCCCCATACAGCCCATTCAACCTCTACGAATTCTGTTAGCGGAAGATCATCCGACAAACCGCGATCTCGCCGTTGAATTGCTCAAACGCATGGGTCACACCATACAGGCCGTCGAAAATGGCTTGCAAGCGGTTGCCGCTCATGAGCGAGGAGGAATTGACCTCATCTTGATGGATTTACAAATGCCTCTGATGGGTGGATATGAGGCCGTCCAGAGAATCCGCTCGTTAGAAAAGATAAGCGGAGGACGGGTACCGATCATTGCCCTTACGGCCCACGCAATGAAGGGCGATCGTGAAGCGTGCTTGGCGAAAGGCATGGATGGATATGTTGCCAAGCCGATCGACGAACGCGAGTTGGCGGCGGCAGTAATGGCAGCCATCAACCGGACAGCGACTCCCCCCGTTGCGGAACGCCCGCTTGCGTCCGACTTTGATCCTGTCAGTGCCGCATTGGCATCGGGCGGGGAACCGATGCTGGCCTGGCGTATCGAGCGATTTCTGGGCGGTCCTGGGCTTAAGTCGATTCGCTCCTCATTAAACGATGCCGCCGGACTTCGACGGGCTGCACACAATTTCAAAGGAATCGTCGGCACATTTTCCGGTGAAGCGATGCAGGAAGCCGCCCGAATCGAACAGTTGGCAACGGAAGGAAAACTAAAAGAGGCTACCGAAGCGCTGCCGAGTTTGGAACGATGCCTAGAACGAGTAAATGCCGCCCTAAGACGGTGGCTACAGGCATACCGGGAGACCGCATCATGATTAGGCATCTTATTGTTTCATTCATGTTCGTGACTGTCGCCGGGGCCGTAGCTCCGCCACCGACCGTGCCTTGGATATCCCTATTCGACGGCAAGACGCTGACCGGCTGGAAAGAATCCGATTTCTTCGGCAAAGGTAAAAGCCACATCAAAGACAATGCGATGATCATGGAGAAGGGAAAAGCGTTGACCGGCCTAACCTACACCGGTAAGGATTTCCCCAAAAACAACTACGAATTCACATTTGAAGCCAAAAAAATCGAAGGGGACGACTTTTTTTGCACCAGCACGTTCCCCGTGGGAGAATCGTTTTGCTCGTTTGTGGTCGGCGGTTGGAGTGGCACGGTTGTGGGCCTGTCAAATCTCGATTTTCAAGATGCTTCCAGCAACGACACCAGCAAATATATGGAGTTTGAAAAGAATCGCTGGTATCGGATAACCGTTCGTGTCACGCCCGGGCGTATCAGTGCCTGGATCGACGGCAAACAAATGGTTGATGCCGACATTCGCGAACGAACGGTCGGCATCCGCATCGAGTGCAATGTTTGCAAGCCATTCGGCTTTTGTACCTACAACACCGTAGGTGCGATTCGCGATATAAAGTTTCGGAAACTCGACAAATAGAATATTTAACAAATTAAATATTCTATTTGTCGTGCGATTGACTTCAAAAAAGCTAATCAGATGACTCAATACTACGTCTGTTAAACCAAGAATATTATTATCATTCATTCTTAGACATTACAGGCGTTTTTACGATCCATCTGATTTACAAGGACGGCGATAGCAGGAGTTACTCAGTCATCTTTCTTAGGTGCTGGCGGTGGAGCCATGGGAGACGCGACTGGAGGCGGATTGAAATCCCGGAGCCGTTCACCCGTTGTACGAGGCTCCGCGCTGTAAGCACCCGATACCAGGTCAAGCCGCTGCTTGAACAACGGATCAGTCTCAGGCTTGGCTGACTCAGCCAACAAGGCCGACACGGTAGAAGGTGGTAACAAAGCCCCATATCGCTGGCGATGAGACAGTAACGCCTTGGCCGCAGCGAGACGAACGGGCAACGATCTAGACCCAGCCAGAGTCACCGCCGCCAACTCCTGTTGGGGCCGCGAACCAGGAAGACGTGCGGCAATCTCAATCACTCGTTCTTGCCCCTCGGGTTTGAGCCGACCAGCTTTGAGGGTGTCGAGAATCACACCGGTCAAAGGCTGAACATCGTAACCTTGAATGCGTCCCACTGCCATGTCGCGAAGCAATTCTACTGCCGTATCGATCATCTGTGCCCGGTCTTCGGCGGATAGCGTAGTGACCTTCTCTTCGGCCGATAAGATGGTGGGGGCAAGAGTCGATGCATTCATGAAGGTGCTGATAGGCACAACGGTGATATGGGGGTATCGAGCCACAAATCGCAGTAACGCCGCCTCACGAATCTCACTTTCCATGTTGTAGCGGCGAGCAGCCTCATTCATAATCTTTTCAACTTGTTCGGAGCGACGCAAGGCATTGATGATACCAGGATTACTGAGTTCGGCCTGTTTACGAAGTTCGCGATATTTATCCTCGATCTTCGTAAATTGGGCCATGCGTTCACTTCTTGTCAGACTCGGACTCTCCACATACTCCCGCTTTTCTGCATCTTCACGGGCATCCAGATCGGCCAATTTTACACGAAGCTCACGTAATTCTTGATCAAGCACATCCTTCTTCGAGATCATTTCACGATACTGGCTTGCCGCTTCCAGGGCCTCACGAGTTTCAGGCACAGCTGCCACCACGATCGGTATCCGACTGATGTCGATGTCAGCACGCATCTGCGCCAACAGGTGAGCCAATCCGGGTGTAGGTAGCGTCGATTCGAGTAAAACAGCTTCGATGTCGGCATTACCACGCATGGCGCGCATCACATCACGACCACTAGTTACGGATACGGGAGCAGCACCTAGATCGATAACCGATTGTTGTGTCCGTGTTCGCCATCCTTCATCAGCAACCGCAACTAAAACTTTCCTACCGCTTAGATAGGCTGCGGCAGGAGTGAGTATGTGGCCTAGAATATCCAAAACACGTTTGCGAGCGTGCGGAGGAGACTCTCCCGGAATAGTCACAAACGCACGAACAGCCGCCATCCGAATCCGAAGATCGGGAGAATACAAGGCTCGAACGAGAGGAGGCTCACCCTTGGATAAGGGTCGCTTCGCACGAACCTCGCCACGCAAGCCTAGCGACTGTAACACAGGTATTGCAACATTCGGCTTGTCTTCCAAAAGTGCACGATCCAACACCTCTAACAGTAATTCAACTTTGGCCTTACTCAATTGTTCGCCCAGAGCGGGCACCACCGAAGAAACTGGTTTCGATAGCCCATACTTTTCACCCGTTTTCTGTAGGGCCAAACTAAGAAAAGCAACCTGTGCAGGCACGAATTCGGAATCAATCTCCAAAGCCTGCCGAGCAAATCGCATCCCATAATACTCTTCAGCCTGGGAAGCGGTCACCAATGGTACTCCGGGCCATCCGACCACGACCGTCTTAGCCCCAGCATCCCAACGCCAAACACTCACAGCCGTTGGATCATTAAATGATACTTCTTTGCGATAGTACTTCTCTGCCTCACGAGTCAAAGCCACTTTCGCTGGAATGAGACGCGGGATGGGTGTAGAAGTGAATTCACTGAGAAGTTGGCGAGCTTTGTTACGGACGGTCACATCCTCAGTTGGATTGGAAGCGGAAAACCAAAGGAAAGGTACAATTTGCGATGCGGAAGAAGCAAATTTACGGCGCAACAAATCAATTATTTCAAGCCTGGTTATCAGCGGGTAACCATCGAGACCAGCCAGAAGCGGTGCGATAGCTCTGTCACCCATAACTTCCAACGCTTGGCGAAGTACTAACCTTTCTTCGCTGTCCGTAGACTTGCTGAAGTCTTCCAACATGTAAGGCACAGCCAACGCACCGACCTTAGAGTTCAACTCGCGGATCGCAAAGGCCTTCTCTTCTCGCGTTGCTCGTAGCTGAGCGATTAGAGCCTTGATGTATCCAGCATCTCCAGCCCGACGACGGACCGCTCCTTGAACGCTCTCTATTAGCGTCTCGGCATCTTTCATGGTGTTGACGTTTAGCGTCACCAACTTGAGATAGGTCTCGGCTTGTGGGCGACCTTCCTTGTCTGCCTTGGCCTGCGCGACCCGCTTTTCGGCCTCCTTGATAGTCGCATCCGTAGCTTTCGGATCGCTCGTCCAGTTGCGGACATTGCGCAATCGCATAACCGCGATCGTTCCATCCTTGTCGGCTATCTCTAACAAGTCTTTGTCGCCAGGTTTTTTGGCTATTAAGGCTCGAAGCCACTTCCCTGCGACTTCGTACGAACCGCGATCAAGTTCGACCTGAATGGCAGTCCAAAACTCGATTGGCTTTTCGGGGGTTGTGTATAGCCGTTTATATTCGTCATCATCTGGACGTCCGGCGACCGGGACAACCAACAATAAAGGCAAACATAGGGCGAAGACGGCAACAGCCAGGCGTGCGGGCTGGTACATGTCAGACCTCGACTTCGGGGCGGACTAGATCCTCATACGTCTCGCGATGGCGGATGAGACGATGGCTCGCACCGTCTACTAAAACTTCAGCCGCTCGCGGACGGCTGTTGTAGTTACTACTCATGGCCATGCCGTAAGCGCCAGCGCTGAACGTGACAACCAAATCATCGCGTTTCAGACGCGGAAGCGAACGAGCTTGAGCCAGAAAATCGCCCGATTCACAGACCGGACCTACGACATCCTGGGGGAACGTGTCAGGGATCGCAAGTTCGTAATCTTCCGGTGGCGCGGGAAGTCCGACTGCCGGTTCAGCGGGCCAGATGCGGTGGAACGATCCGTATAACGTGGGCCGAATCAGATCATTCATGGCCGCATCTTGAATAAGATAGTGTTTCCCACCCGTCTCTTTGGTAAATAAAACTCGGCTGACCAGGATACCCGCGTTTCCGACAATAAAACGACCTGGTTCAAGAACTAATCGACAATTCGCTTTTTCGACGGCCGGGAGGATAACTTCCGCAAAAGCTTGGGCAGGTTGTGCTTCCTGCTTGCGATAGTGGATGCCGAAGCCACCGCCCATGTTGAGAACCGAGATGGGGTGCCCTTGCTCACGTAATGCATCGATAAGGGCCAGCCCCTTGGCCGCCCCCATAGCATACGGTTCGGTTTTAAGAATCGGCGAGCCGAGGTGCATGTGCAAACCGATCACGCGAACCCCGGCATTACCCAGGATGCCTCGACCCACATCCAGAACCGTCTCGATGTCGAGTCCGAATTTGACTCCTTTAACCGATGTGTCTGTCTTGGCGTGAGTCTTCGGCGGCAAATCAGGATTCACTCTCAAAGCGGCCCCAGCCACCTTGCCCATCGAGGCGGCCACTTTACCGAGGTTGTGTAATTCTTCTTCACTCTCGACGTTAAAAAGAAAAACACCATTATCAAGGGCCATGCGTATTTCCGGGTCGGTTTTACCCACGCCCGCATACACTATTTTATCTCCCGTACCACCAGCTTGGAGAGCGCGATATAGTTCCCCGCCGCTTGTAACGTCGAATCCCGAGCCTCGCTCGGCCATGAGTCGACATAGATGTATGTTGCCATTCGTTTTGACGGAATAGCACAACAGAGGATTCGCCGGGGCGAAGGCGGATTGTAATTGGCCAAAGTGATGTAGGAGAGTCGCCTTACTGTACACGAAAAGCGGTGTACCATATTTTTCGGCCAATTCGCGAACGGGAGTATCCTCGCAATAGAGTTTGCGTTCGCGATAAATGAAATGATCCATATACGGCCTCTAATTCAGGCGCGTCCTCCAAGCCTCGAGCTGATGATCGACCTCGGCCGGAGCGGTAGAGCCGTAGGAACGAAAAGCAGCCAAAGCGTTGCGGACACCCAATACTGTGTATACACCCGGCGACAGGCCAGGGTGAACATTATCGAACTCGAACGGTGGAAGATCAACAAGTCGGCAACGGCGCGTCTCGCACAGACGGACCAGATTGCCGACCACCTCGTGAGCGGAGCGCATGGGCACGCCCCGCGCGATCAAAAATTCCATCAAAGTCGTCGCATCGAGAAAACCATCTTCCAGACGCGATTCGATCGCCTCGCGTCGTAATGTCGTTTCGCTGACGACTGGTTCGGCAAGACGTAACGAGGCGATCACTGTATCGGTCGCATCAAAGAGGGCCTCTTTGTCTTCCTGCAAGTCGCGGTTGTAGGCAAGCGGCAATCCTTTCACCAGTAGCATCAACCGGGTCAGGTCAGCGACAACACGAGCTGTCTTGCCGCGCATTAATTCCAATACATCGGGATTTTTCTTGTGCGGCATGATACTACTGCCGGTACAGAATGCGTCGGGAATATCGACAAAGTTGAACTCGGTCGTGGCCCATAAGACCCACTCTTCAGCCCATCCACCCAAGTGCAATGCGATCATGGAGAGACAAAAGACAAATTCGATGAGAAAATCCCGGTCACTGGAAACATCGAGCGAGTTGGCCGCTATAGAATCAAAGCCTAGGTCTTTACAGACGTACTCGCGATCGATCGGCAGTGAAGTTCCCGCCAAGGCCGCAGCCCCCAAAGGTAGGACATTGACCCGCTTTCGACAATCGGCGAGCCGGTCGCGGTCACGCTGGAACTTTTCGACATAAGCAAGGTAGTAATGAGCTGCCAAAACCGGTTGAGCGCGTTGAAGATGCGTATAACCGGGTAAAATCACGTCGCGATGTTTTTGGGCTGCCCCGACAAAAGCTCGCTGAACATCTCGTAAAAGTTCGTCGATGGCGTCCAGATGATCACGTACCCAAAACTTAACATCCGTCGCGATTTGATCGTTTCGACTGCGGCCGGTGTGCAATTTTCGGCCCAGGTCGCCGAGTTTCTCGGTGAGCGCCCTTTCGATGTGAGTGTGAATATCTTCGAGTTTAGTGGAGTACGTGAACTGTCCGGTAGCGATTCGCCCTCCGATTTCGGACAGAGAATCGACAATGGCGCTCGCCTCATCAGGACTGAGTATTCCTACATGAGCAAGCATACGCGCATGGGCACAGCTAGCCCGGATGTCGTGAGCGTAGAGCCGACGATCATAACTGATGGATTGAGTGTATTCAACGACGCGAGCATCCGTCTCACCAACAAAACGCCCGCCCCAGGTCTTCTGACTCATTTACGCCTCCAATTCTATCTTAGCTCGCGAGGTTTCATTACGCCAGCGGCATCCTCACAGCGTGATTACGGCAAGCAGAGGACAATAGCCTCTGATGATCAAGAAGAACAAACCAGATGCGCAATTCGTGGTCGCATCGTCGATAACGCCCTGGCACGATGGCTGATGGCTTGTTTGACTCGTGGTGATAATTCGCCGAAAGTGCGGTGATACTCGGGAACGACGAATAAAGGATCGTAGCCGAACCCACCTACACCACCACGTTCACTAGCGATGTATCCACCACAGCGACCTTCGCTCACGGCCACGATATTGCCGAATGGATCGGACAACGCCAAAATGCAAACGTAGTGAGCGGCCCTCCGCTCGCCCTCCAGCGTGGCCATCTCGCGGAGCAGTTTGTCGTTGTTAGCCTCGTCATCGCCGTGCGTACCGGCATAGAGAGCCGAATCGACACCAGGCGCACCCCCTAACGCAGGCACAACCAATCCGGAATCATCGGCCAGTACCCAAACGCCAAGACGAACTGCATATTCGCTAGCTTTCTTACGACAATTCGCGACAAACGAACCGCCATCCTCGACAACCTCACCGGCATCAGGATAAGCGCTCAGGTCGGAGACTTCGATAGGTAAACCAGCGAGTAGTTCGACTATTTCGTTGCGTTTTTTCTTGTTTCGAGACCCAACAACCAAATTTGGCATTATTATTTCTCCAATCATCTCTTTCCGTCCGTGGTACGATATGAGCCTTTAGCACCCAACGGTGAGAGAAATCTGGAACTGGAGCAATCGACGCAGCCTAGGAATTATTTTATGTTCAGTAGTTCTCTTCCTGCCTAACTGCATCCTCGGTTACTAGGTCAGATTTGCCGTGGTGCTGCGTCACTTATATGTGATCCCTCTCGCGTGGCCATTCTAAGGAGCGACGTCCGATGACATTCTGGATCCGCTGGCCGCTAACGATGTTATGTTCGATAGTGTCGGTTTGTTCCGCTGCTGCTCCACATGTCCCTGCGTCTGGCGCTGTCAGAGCCGAGCATTTAGCGGACGTTGTAGGACTAGCACGAGCGATCGACCGCCGCATCGGTGCCGGACTAAAAGACCGAGGGGTGACGCCTGCTCCACGAGCTGACGACTACGAATTTGCCCGACGTGTCTATCTGGACCTTACCGGACGGATTCCCAAAACCAGTGAAGTTCGCGCCTTTCTTGACGACCGTTCGCCCGATAAACGCAGCCGATTGGTTGAACGGTTGCTACGCAGCCCCAATTACGTGACCCACTTCACTTATCAATGGCGCTCCTTATTGGTCGGAAACAGTACCAATCAACAGGTACAGTTTCTCAATCCTCAGATTGAAAATTGGGCGCGTAGCCGTGTCCGGGACAATGTCCCATATGACCGAATCGTCCGTGAATTGCTCACCGTGCCGGTGGTGGCCGGACGCGGGATGACTCCCACGTCCAATTCGGCGGCAGTTTTTTACCAGATCAACGAGTTAAAACCCGACATGCTAGCGGCAGCTACATCGCGGTTGTTCCTAGGAGTAAAGTTGGAATGCGCCCAATGCCACGACCATCCATTCGCGAATTGGACGCGAAAGCAGTTTTGGGAATACACTGCGTTTTTTGGCGGTATTAAACCCCAAAGCGTCGTGGCCGGCGTATTTTCACCAGCGACGGACAATCCCAATGTCCGGGAAATCGCGATCGGAGACACCAACAAAAAGGTCCAGGCCAAGTTCCTCGACGGAAGTGAACCGAATTGGAAACCCGATGTCTCGACTCGCGAAACGCTCGCCGAATGGATGACACGGCCAGATAATCCCTTCTTTGCACGAGCGGTCGCCAATCGTATGTGGGAACACTTCTTCGGTGTTGGCCTAGTCGATCCAGTGGACGATTTCCGCGACGAAAACCCAGCCAGCCATCCTGAACTCGTCGATGAACTCGCTAAAGGGTTCGTGGCCTCGAATTTCGATCTCAAGTTTCTCATTCGAGCCATCATCGCGACCGAGACTTATCAGCGCACCAGCCAGATGACACACCCTACGCAAGAGGACCTTCGATCCTTTGCACGGATGCCCCTTAAAGGTCTCACGCCCGAACAAGTGTTTGACAGTCTCGCTACCGCCGTCGGCTACCGCGGCGATACAGGCGACCTCACCCGACGTTTCGGCGTACAGTCGGCTCGAAACGAAATTCAATCTCGTTTCACGAACCCGGTTGACCGACGAACTGAAGTGCAGACCAGCATCCTCCAAGCGCTTTCGTTGATGAATGGCAAATTCGTCGCTGACGCAACCAGTCTCGACCGATCAGAAACTCTATTAGCGGTCATCGACAGCCCGTTCATGAACACCAAAGATAAACTCGATACGCTATACCTTGCCGCGTTATCACGTCCCATGCGCGAAAGCGAAGCGAGCCGACTACTGCCCTATGTGACCACCGGTGGCCCCAGCCGGGACAGTCGCAAGGCGTTGGCCGATGTGTTCTGGGTGCTTCTCAACAGTAGCGAATTCATCCTCAATCACTAATCGTCTGGAGTCTTTCGTATGCTATCGCGTCGTGACTGGATGAGACTTTCTGCCGTCGGCGTTGTCGGCACATGCCTCTCCGGATGGTTTGAACGCCTCGCGAATGCGGCTGCCCCTCACCCGGCTCGGAAGCGTGCATGCATCCTTTTGTGGATGAATGGCGGGCCGAGCCAAATGGACACTTTCGACTTGAAACCCGGACATGCCAACGGCGGTCCGTTCAAGGAAATTGCCACTCGCTCGCCTGGTCTCAAGATCAGCGAACATCTTCCTAATCTAGCAAAGTTCGGCGACAAACTGGCTGTCGTCCGCTCCATGACCACCAAGGAAGCCGACCACGGCCGTGGTGCTTTTCTTATGCGCACGGGTTATGCGCCGACGGGACCGATTCAATATCCACCGTTGGGCGCGATCGTCTCGCACGAATTGGGTCGTTCCGATTCGGCCCTGCCCTCAAGTGTGTCCATTGCTCCCTATCGTTTCTTCAGCCCCGCCGCCTATGGTCCTGGTTTCCTTGGCCCCAGACACGCCCCATTGGTTGTCGGTGATGCCGCACAGTTCATCGGCCAACCGGGAATGAACGCGGATTACACCCAAGCGCTGAAGGTGCAGGATATTGACCTTCCCGCCGACATAGACAAAGAGCACGCCGATTTCCGCCTCGATTTGCTCGTCGAGATGGAGCGAGAATTTATTACCCGCTACCCCGGTACGGCGTCGATGAGCCACAAAACCGCCTATGAACGAGCTGTACGGTTAATGAAAACCGATGCGCGGAAAGCGTTTAATCTCGAAGAAGAAAAAGATAGCGTCCGCGATGCCTACGGGCGCAACTTGTTTGGGCAGGGCTGCCTTCTGGCTCGGCGACTCGTCGAACGCGGTGTTCCGTTCGTCGAGGTCAGCCTCGGCGGTATCAACGGCAATGGTTTCGGCTGGGACACGCACACTAACAACTTCGATCAGGTCAAAGCCCTTAGCGGAGTTCTCGATCCGGCTTGGGGTTCTCTCATGACTGATCTTAAAGATCGCGGACTTCTCGATAGCACGCTCATCGTCTGGATGGGTGAGTTCGGACGCACCCCGAAAATCAACCCTGGCCGTGGTCGCGATCACTGGCCCAATTCGTGGACGACTGTCTTGGCTGGCGGTGGTATCAAAGGTGGACAAGCCTACGGTTCGACCAGCGACGATGGCATGAGCGTTCGCGATAAACCAGTCACCGTTCCAGACTTCATGGCCACCGTGGTCAAGGCTCTAGGAATCGACCCGGATAAGCAACTCAACAGCAACGTCGGCCGACCCATTCGCATCGCCGACAAAGGTGGAAAAGCGATCGAGGAGGTAGTCGGATGAAGACGCTAACGCTCGTGCTTTTCCTCTTCGGAGTAATCACGCTGGGGATTGCAGCAGAGCCAGCCCCGGCAGATAACGACGTTCAAGACGTGGTTTATATGGGTGAAAGCAGACCGGCGTTCCTCCGCTTGCACGTCCGCGACAGCAATGGCAGTGCTTTCACACGCTTTGACGCATTGATGGAACGCCTTTTCAAGTTCATCGACCGTGATAATTCCGGCAGCCTCAACCGTAACGAGGCTGACCGCATTCCGACCGTGACACGATTGAACCAATTCCTGACTGGAAACCCCTACATCACCGATAATCGCCGTCCTGGAACTGCATCGTCCACGATCAGCATCGAAGAGGTTGACACAGATCGCGATGGCCAGATCACACTGGGTGAATTGAAGGACTATTACCGTAACAAGGGAATCTCTGCCCTGGTAATGTTCAATCAAACTACCCCCGTTGGCATCGCTTCCGTCACCAACGATGCGGTTTTTGATCTGCTCGACTTGAACAAAGACGGTAAACTATCGCGAACAGAATTACTTTCTGCTCCTGCGGAACTGATTCGACTCGACCAGGACGACGACGAACTCCTTAGCGCCGCGGAACTCAACGGAACCTCGGGCGGAACCTTCGGCCGTGGTGTAACGGCGGGAGGCGGAGCAATGATGCCCGCACGAACGCCCGCTGTACCCCGAATTAGCTTGGAATATCTACCGCGTGACGATCGCCGCCTCTCGGCCAAGATGGATGTTGCCCGCAAAATAATCGAAAAGTACGACACCAATAAAGATGGACGATTAACACTGGCGGAGATCGGTTTTTCCAAGGATTCATTCAGTAAACTTGACCGCAACCGCGACTCAAAGCTCGACTCGCTCGAACTGGCGCGATGGTTGATGGGCACGCCCGAACTGGAGTATACGGTTCGCTTCACAGCCGCACAGGCGATGATGCAACCGCGCGGCTTGGCCACATCGGAGCGCGCGACCTCCGAAAACACTCTCACTATGGGAAATGTGCAATTGTCCATTTTTGGTCAGCCTTCAGCGGTCGATTATAGTTCCAATTACAAAACACAACTTTTAAACCAGTTCAATTCTTTGGATACGGAAAAGACAGGTTTTTTGACGCGCAAACAACTGGAACCTCAGACGGCTTTTTTGATGCGCAACTTTCTCGATATTGCCGACCGGAACGGAGATAATCGCCTGACACGCGAGGAATTGAGCGATTATCTCGATCTAGTCGCGTTTGCCTCTCAATCTCAGGTCTCGTTGACGTTATCAACTACGGGCCAGGGTCTATATCAGGCACTGGACACAAACGCGGATGGCTTTCTCAGCATTCGTGAATTGCGCAATAGCTGGACGCGATTGTCTGCATTTGACACGGACGGAGACGGAGCCATCAGCAGATCTGAGCTTCCCGCACAGGTACGACTCCTGGTTGGCCAAGGAGGCACACAACGATTTGGCGGGGCTTTTCCCCTAACACCCCTTGGAGGTGGAATGGGCACGAGCGGCCGGCCCGTTCCCACACGTGGCCCGCTGTGGTTCCGCAAAATGGATCGAAATGGCGATGGCGACGTCTCTCGTACGGAATGGCTCGGCTCACCCGAAGACTTTGAACGGGCAGACACCGACAAGGATGGCCTGATCGGACTCCAAGAAGCCGAAGCATTTGACGCGGCACGCCGGAAGTAAATCAACGCCTAGAGTTACAGTCCAACACCGTAATCCACCCGCGGATCGGATGTTGCTTTTGAGCATATCCGATCCGCTTCAGCGAGGGATCTAGCAGCGGCAATCGATGATAGAGCGTACCCATCCACATATCAATCGAATCGATCGGATCGGATATTACCGCTATCACGGACGCTTTGCCCGCTTGTTTGCCGGCTTCGGTATAACCAGGCAAGGAATTATCTTCGTCGTGAATGTTGAGTCCCTGGGTTTTTGGATTGTCGATATTCCGAACGATGTATTCTGCATGGAATCGACAAGCCGATGACAACGATTCATCCCGCTCTACGGGTTCCAATCCTGAGCGACGACGATGGGCATTAAGTTGAGTGAGAAGAGTATCACCTACGCGCAATTCATCAGCTTTTGGGTTTTGGGTGAAAAACATCCACTCCCGAGATAGGGAAATTCCATCGACTTGGGCCTCCACTACAGCACGATATTCCGAAGCGGGAGCCAAAACATTTTTGGGAATCAAAACAATTTGAGAGTAGTTTCCGGTTCCGGGCAGCCTTTTCTGTGGGGTTGAAACCCATATCGGCACCTCATTTCCATCGGAATGGAACAACTTCGCTTGGACATCAGTGACCTTGGCCAGAGGGAAAAAATTAACGCTGATCGGGAAGCCCGCTCGACCATCTCGAGGGGCGTCGGGCACCAGCTCGCGAATGTCACGGGCAAAAAATAATGGCACGTTCTTCTGCCCTGGTCCCGGATATACCACCGGCGGGCCATCGCCTCGCTTCCGCAGCCCGGGTAGGTGGAGTACCCAGATCCAGCCACGCGGAGCGTGAATGGCGGTTCCTAAACCAATTCGCTGCACTGTGGGATTGAGTACCAGATTACGATTCAACACCGAGGTCATCAGCCAATCGACCGCATCCGCCGGTCCACTCCCACCGCCTAAGCGGATAGTACATTTGGCCCCAATCGCTGCCCCTTCCTTGGTGTAGCCGTCCAGTGACTCTTTTTCTTCGTAGAGCGACAACCCCGGAACACGATCGAGATGCTGAGCAAGGTAGGAGGCATGAGCCTGACACGCGAAACTCATGGCATCATCTTCACTAACAGATACAAGCCCCGCTTCCTTGCGGTAAGCGTTCAGTTGCCTTAACGCTGCCTCTTTCATGCGTGGAATCCCATCGGTCTCCGGTTGAGTCGCGAATGCCCACAATCGCGACCACTCTCGCCCATCAACCCGAGCACGTACCCGCACGAGATATCGAGTACCCGGTACTAGTGGTTTCTTGGCAAAAAGACATACCGTGTTTTGTTGATTGGCCGCAAACTCCTTGTTGGCCGGGTTCTCCGGTGTTGATATGTGTGCTGAAACCGTTTTCCCTTCCACATCTTCCAAAAGAGCTTCGACGGCTGTGACTCGTGCCCGGCGCTGAAACTGAACGGTGATCGGGTAGCCGGCTAATTTGTCTTTGACGTCTGGTAGCGGATCGGGCACTTCATTACCAGGAAAACTAAGCGGGACTCGAGTCTGGGCCGGAACGGGATAAAGTACAGCAGGGTCGCTCCCAACAGCTAGCTGGCTGGCGAACAATCCATCGAGAACTGTAACGACGCGGCCCTTGGCATCACGAGCCGTTCCGATACCAACAAATTCTCGTCCGCGTGCTAGCAATAAATCCCGGTGCAAGGGACCATCCAACCAATTCGCGATGGCCGATCCCGACTCTTTCCAGGCGATCGCGGCCGTGGGATGCTCGACCGCGAAGCTGAAAGATTGACCGCGGTTCAACAAGGTTTTCGCCAGTTCAGCGGCACGTCTGGACGCTTCCGCATCCAGGCGAACTTCAGCGAGATTAGCGGCCAATCGAGCTTGATTGAGACGATCTAGGGCGCGGTCAATGTCGGTCGCTGGAGGCGGTGTGGGTGGTACCTCAACATTATTCCTGGGTTCGAGACTAACGGCAACAGGTTGGATGGTTTTCGATGGTTCTTCCCGACCGTTATGATCAGTTTTAGCGACGATAGGCGACCGAGATGATTTCCAGTATGACCAAGTAACAACCGTCACCACCCCGGTAGCGATGATGGCTAGCAGCAGAAAACCTATATCGCGCAAGGAAAAGGAGGATCGTTTCGGCGGAGCCAACGGGACGCGCAAACGATGATGGCAATGCCCACAACTAACCACCTCCCCAGCCATCGAGGTGGCTGTTTTGAGCACGGTGTCGCAGTGGGGGCAGGGAAACCGTAGCACCTGTCATCTCCTGGGATGGGACGGTTATTGAACACC
>RGDT01000120.1 GCA_009918525.1 Planctomycetia bacterium | reverse complement strand
GATCACACCGACTTCACGATCTACGGGGGCAAGCCGAAGGTCGGGCCGGTGCGTTATCCCACTCTGGGTTCTATTCTCGCTCATGAACTGGCGGATCCTACCAGTCCGGTTCCTCATCATGTCATGTTCACCAACTATCTCGGCGCTAACTATTTCGAGTCCGCCGGTTTTCTTGGCTCCACTTGGAACCCAATCAATATCGAGCCGGAACGCGTGGCACCAAAGGCTCCTTTCTCGGTACCCGATTCCAATCCGCGATTTGCACCACCGGCTAACTCTCTACCCTCTGGCTTGCGTGACGAAGATCACAAAGATCGTGAAGTATTGCGTGCAGTACTTAGCCGCTCTTTTAGTGTCGGCCGCGTTGACGCCACTTTAGCCACTCACGGCACAGCGTATGGGCGGGTGCGTGGTTTGATGGCCAGTGCCCAACTTTTCGACCCACAAAAAGAGCCGGTTAAAGTCCGCGAGCGTTACGGTTCGACGCCTTTTGGACAACAAGCCCTCGTAGCCCGACGGTTGATTGAAGCGGGAGTACCATACGTTCGGGTCAATCGCGGCTGGTGGGATCACCATGGTCAAAATTTTGAATTCCACCAGGAGATGGTTCCTGAGCTTGATCACGTTCTGTCTGTACTCTTGGAAGACCTCGACGAACGCGGATTGCTTTCCGATACTTTGGTTGTAACCTTCTCCGAAATGGGAAGGACACCAAATATCAATAATAACAATGGGCGCGATCACTATCCTTGGATGAGCGTTACTCTATCCGGTTGTGGGATCAAGCCGGGTGTTATTTACGGCAATACCAATGAGGGTGGGACGAGCGTCGCCTCGTCGCCGGTGACACTCCAGCGGTTTTTTGCCACCGTTATGCAAGCAGTCGGTATCGACCATCAGAAGGAACTGATCAACACGGATGGTAGGCCGATTCCCCTCACTGACTACGGTACTCAACCCGTTAACGAGGTCTTAGCTTGATGCCAACCGTTAACGCTTAGGAAGATTCACGCCAAAATGATCTATCGCTCAGGAACTGAGAGGCATCATGCGAAAATCTCTATCTGTTTCGAGAAATCCGTTGATAGGGGGAGCCATAGAAAAAACCGATGTGGTCCCTCATATCAAACCCTTGCGTGAACTGGGGCTACCAACTGACCTCCTTTGCCTCCGTCTGGTACCTGGTACCGCGATCGTTTACGCTGGCGGAGCCGATGGGAAGATATACCGAATCAATTTTGACGAGACCAAACCCGTACCAACTTCCTGGTCAGCCCATGTCAGCTATGTCAGTGCTCTGGTGCTTGTCGGCAAACAGTTGATCTCTGCTGGGTCCGATCATCAACTGATTTGGTGGGACATCGAAGAGATAAAACTGCACGGCTCGGTAGAACGAGGCACTTCACCCATGTCGGGAGGGCAGAAGAAGATAAGATCCATCGATGGTCACGGAAAAAAATGGATTCGTGGACTGGCACTATCGCACAACGAGAAAATGTTGGCGTCGGTTGGCGACGACATGATCGCGCGGTTATGGGATGTTCAGTCAGGTAAGGCTATCCGCGAACTCGTCGGCCATGATAAAAATACGCCCTTTGGCTTGGTGTCTAAACTCTACTGCTGTCACATCTCGGCCGATAGTAAGCATCTGGCTACTGGAGACCAGGCAGGACGCGTGATTGTATGGGAAATCGAGTCGGGTAAGCAGGTCGGGAAGATTCACGCGTCTCACTTCTATACCCATGACACCAATGGGCACACCTACGGTGGCATTCGTTGCGTGCAATTCTCTCCCGATGGAAAGCATCTGGCACTTTCGGGAAACTTAGCTGGTGATACATCCACAATTACCAACAGCAAGGGGCTTGTGCAGATCTACGAATGGCAAACCGGCAAGCAGATTCTCGATTTGAAAATCAAAGTGAACGGTTTCATTGAATCTATCCGGTTCCATCCAAAAAACTCTTGGCTTTTTGCTGCCACCGGTGCCGGCGAAGGCAATAAAGTATTTGTGATCGACCTGAAGAAGAACGAAGTGATCGCCGAATATCAAGCACGCACGCAGGTTTTTGATCTCAACCTCAACGCTACTGGTGATAATCTTTATTTAGTGGGCCGGAAGAAAGCGATCTGCTGGCAATTGGCCTGGTGAATCGCCCGTAGGTCGGGGCGGGCTAGATCGATTGATTACCCGGCTCAAGCCACGACACAAAGAATGGAATGCTGAATGGAAGAACCCATCCAATTGATTTCGGGAAACCCAGGTGTTTTGTCGCCGGTTAGCGACATTTCTTCACTTCTGAACATTGTGATCTGTACAACTTGATGACTGACGGTCAATTCAGAGAGCGAGAAGATGAAATCATGCAACAATTAACTAAACAACACAACTAAATAATAGGGGGATTAGGTATGCGTGCATGCTGTCCCAATACTCACAGGACCGCTGACCCCGGCACTTTGGATCATATGCTGAGCCGCCGAGCTTTTTTCGGCTCGTCTGTAGGTGTAATCACCGGGAGTGCCATGGGGATTAACGCTCTCGCGCTCGAACCAACGGTGGACAAATTGAAGAAAAACCAGAAACGCGCGATTGTGATTTTCCTATCTGGTGGGGCAAGCCAGTTTGAGACTTGGGATCCCAAGCCCGGTACCAGTACTGGTGGACCTTTCCAGACAATCCAAACGAGTGTACCGGGCTACCGAATGTGCGAATTGATGCCGGAAATGGCCGCACGGCTCAAGAAGCATACCGCAGTCATCCGATCGTTTAGCTCGATCAACACGGAACACGGTGGAGAGCGGGTCAACGCGCTACTACGTGGCGAAAGGTCGGATATCGGCAACCTCAAGGCTCCTTCGCTTGGTTGTATGTTGGCAAAAGAGCTATGCTTGCCTGCTAGTCTAGTGCCACATCATGTCGGGTTCTATACGACTTATGTTGGATTTAACAATAACGTCCAAGTCGATTTTGCAGGCTATATCGGTGGCCAATTCGAGCCGATCAATATTCTAAACAAGATCGTCCCGGATGCCAATCGGCTACCTCCGACACTGACCGACGACGACCATCGTGAACGGGCGGCCCTTCGTGATCAGCTCAGTCAGGTCTTCCAGAATGGACGCAAGACAGACAGTATTCTCAATAGCCATCATACAGCCTATAGCCGTGTCCGTGGATTAATGGCCAGCGATAAATTATTCGACATCAATTTAGAGTCACAGAAGATGCGCGATCGGTATGGGAACTCCTTGTTCGGGCAACAAGCGTTAGCGGCTCGTAGGCTTGTTGAAGCCGGTGTACCTGTAGTTCGACTGAATCGGGGTTGGTGGGACAGTCATGGCGAGAATTTTGATATACATGCCTCGCTTGTGCCAGATCTCGACCGAGTGATGTCTACTTTACTTGATGATCTCCAAGAACGAGGACTACTTGAGCATACTTTAGTCATCACCATGTCGGAAATGGGACGAACGCCCAAAATCAATACTATGCG
This sequence comes from Planctomycetia bacterium, assembly GCA_009918525.1. Classification (GTDB taxonomy): domain Bacteria; phylum Planctomycetota; class Planctomycetia; order Gemmatales; family Gemmataceae; genus RGDT01. The sequence continues at coordinate 7,974 of RGDT01000120.1, read as the reverse complement.
AGGCCGAGACCATTGGGGCAAATGTTGGAGCGTTGCTCTATCGGGGTGTGGCATTAATCCAGGGATCGTTTACGGCAAGACGAATTGGAATGGGACGGATGTTGAAGAGAACAAGGTGACTCCTGCAGAATTGTTTGCAACGATTTTCGCTGCGCTTGGTATCGACCACCAGAAAGAGTACCTATCTCCAGACGGTCGGCCTGTACCAATTACCCCTTACAAAACGCAGCTAATTACGGATGTTCTCGTCTGAGAGTTAACTGACTTCTCAAATGCGGAGAATAATATATGGGTGCTTGGAATTTCGATAAGCTTAAAATCACCAAGAGTATCCAGATCGATGCAGATCTGCTAAGTGTGACCAGCACTCCGGACAAGGAATTTCTTTGGATTGGTAGCAGTGACTTCAAGGTATACGCCATTGACATGGCCGCTGAAAAATCGCAACCATTCACACTCGAAGGTCACCGTAGCTACGTCAGTGGGATAGTGCTGGCAGGAAAAAGTCTTGTTTCTGCCGGATGGGATCGTCGGCTTATCTGGTGGGAAGTCGAGAAACGTCAGCCGATTCGCATAGTAGATGCCCACCAACGTTGGATACGTCAACTGACATCCAGCCCCGATCAGAAACTCCTGGCAAGCATTTCCGACGATATGACTTGCAAGCTCTGGGAGACTACAACGGGCAAATTGGTGCGAGAGTTGAAAGGTCATGAATCTCGTCTTCCCAAATACGATTATCCCAACAAACTTTATGCCTGTGCCTTCTCTCCAGATGGCAAGCTTATCGCAGCCGCCGATGAGCTGTGTCAAGTAATCATTTGGGAAACGACTGGCGGCAAAGAAGCGGCACGCATTGATACCAAGTCTTTTCTCAAACAAGACTGGGATCGCAATAACCATCCGTACGGAGGTTTGCGGTCTATTACTTTCACCCCAGACGGAAAATCGCTCATCTTGGCGGGAATGCAAAATACCGATGTGGCGATTATCAATGGCCCTGGTCTAGTGCAGATGGTGGATTGGCGATCCGGTAAACTTACCCACGAGTTCAAGGTTGGTAGCAATATTCAGTATGAAGCACTCTGGGTGGATTCTAACTCCGAGTGGCTGCTGGCGTTAGTCGGAGGTTCGTCTCAGAAACCGACGCTCAGTGTGTTTGACCTTAAGCAAAAGAGTCTATTGAAAGATCTGGCCAGCCCCATGCCCAGCTTTGGATTGACGGTCAACGAAAAACGAAACAATCTGTATACCGTTGGTCGTGGCCAAGTCGTCCGGTGGGAATGCCCTGCTTGAATCTTGCCAAGGAGATACACCATGAAAAATCATCCATGTCGTTTTATTGTAATCTTCATCGGCATCCTGACGGCAACACAAATTTTATCTGCCGATGACTTACTGCCTGTCAACAGGCCGATTGTAGAGGTGATTGATCACTATGTTGCACAGAAGCTATCGGCAGCGAAAGTGAGGCCTGCGCCGCGAGCAGACGACGCGACGCTAGTGCGACGATTATATCTTGACTTGGCGGGTCGAATCCCAACACCTGTGGAAGCCCGTGATTATGTTGAGTCGAAGGATGCGAAGAAACACGAAAAACTTGTTGAACACCTGCTCGCATCACCGGAGTTCGTCAGACACAATGCCAACGAGTTTGACGCCCTGCTCGCTAATGACAACGCCGAAGCAGGCAGCGTGCGCGCCTACCTACTCGAAGCTTTTCGCGAGAACCGTGCCTGGGATCAGATGTTCCAGGAGTTGGTTGGTGGGGTCGAAAAGTCACGCTCTGCCAATAACCCAGAGAAATACGTCAGCAACCGGCTGAAAGACCGCGATAGTTTAACACGTGACATCAGCAGTGTATTTTTCGGACTCAACATTACCTGTGCTCAGTGTCACAAACATCCCTATATCTCGTCGTTGACCCAGGACTACTTTTTTGGAATGCGAGAGTTCTTTGCGACATCCTACGAAATCCAGGGTAATCTGGTGGAGCGGAAGTTCGTAAAGGTAGCCGACTTCAAGGCGAAGAGTGGTAAGACTGTGCCCATCAAGATGATGTTTCTCGATGGCAGCGTAGTCGAACGAGAAACCGAGAAAACCGCTGAATTGGACAAGGCGATCGCTGAGGAGACCAAGGCCATTCAGCAGTTCACCAAGAATTTCGCCAAGACCAAAGAATTGCCCCCAGTACCACCCTTGCGCGCCCGTGCCAAATTAGCCGAAGTGGCTCTGAGCGAAAAGAACCGTGATCGCTTCGCACAGGCGATCGTGAATCGTCTGTGGTATCGATTTTATGGCCACGGTTTGGTGATGCGCGTTGATCAATTACATGCTAAAAATCCTGCCTCACACCCAGAATTGTTGTCATGGCTGGCACGCGATCTCATTTCGCACAGATACGATCTCAAACGGCTTATCGCTGGTCTGGTATCGTCAGAAACCTACGCTCGCTCCAGCACTTGGCCGGACTATACTATGCCGGCTCGCGAGCTTTTTGCTGTTGCACATCTACGGCCTTTGACACCGATGCAATGGAGTATGTCGTTCGGGTTGGCCAACAATCCGACACTGTTAAAATCCGGCCAGAATGTCGAAGCGCGGGAGAAGGCTTTGGCGGGACTCGAAAAATCAGCCCAGGGTATGGCGAAGTTATTTGAGTATCCGCGCGAGGGGATGCAGATTTCCACCGGCGAGGCCATGTGGCTCAGTAACGATCCGGGTATCCAGAAAAGCATCGGGTCAGGACTGGTTCCCTCGTTGATGAAGATCAAGGATCGCAAGGAACAGATAACTGAAGCGGTGTGGACAGTCCTGTCGCGTCCGGCACGCGAGAGTGAACTCGAATTGTTTGATAATTATCTTGAAAAACGCAAGGAACGCCCTGCATCGGCCTTGCAACACGTCCTCTGGGCTATGATTAATGGTGCAGAATTTCGTTTTAACCACTAGGATATATGTCGAAGAAAAGTTGTTCATAATGGAGTGCTGATAGTGGCTCCTGATAGGATAAGGAGAATCAACGTGGTCCCGTTTCGGTTTCTAAACGTCTTGCCAAATCAATCACGTGTTCTGCTCTCATTGGCGTGTCTCTTTTTTATGGTTGGTTCGGCTTTCGCTGACGATTGGCCACAGTTTCGGGGACCTAATCGTGACGGCATCTCTGGTGAGAGCGGTTGGAGTACTGACTGGTCCAAAGAAGGTTTGCCTATTTTATGGAAAGTTTCTGTAGGACGAGGCTATTCGTCTGTTTCGGTTGTCAAAAACCGTTTATACACGATCGGTTTAATAACAAACCAAGACAAGAAAGACGCCCCTACCCATGAAGTCGTTCAGTGTCTAGACGTGGACACGGGCAAACCGATCTGGAACTTTGTTTGTTCAACCTCCATTCAAAAGTCATTTCCCGGTGCCCGCTCGACTCCCACCGTCCACGGCAACCATGTCTATGTGTATGGGCAAGGTGGTGAACTATATTGCCTCGATGCAGATTCAGGAAAAGTAGTCTGGCAAAAATTCCTGATGACCGAGTTGGCTGCCCTGAAGGTGATATACGGATACGCTGCATCTCCGTTGATTTTGGGAGATTTGGTCATGGTGCCCGCCCGCATCCTGAAAGCCAAACCAACAAAGGATATTAAGCCGAATGCAGACGGTTTGTTGCTGGCTTTCGAGAAGAAAACGGGCAAGGAGGTATGGCGTGTCTATCACCCGTCGGCAGAGATTGGAGGCGGTTACTGGGCCTGCCCCACCGCTTGCACCATCAACGACAAACCATGCCTTGTTTACTCTTCAGGCAATGCCATACTGGGTATTGACCCGATGACCGGAAAGATGCTTTGGAAATACGAGTTTTCAGCCGAAGATCTGAAGACAAAGACTGGTCACAAAGGTATCACGGCCCAGGAACCTGTGGTCTTGGGCGACCGGATTATCTGTTGTATTCACCCAGACAATTCCGATGGCGTGGGCGTATGCCTGGAGGTGAAAGGGACTGAGGTCAAAGAGGTGTGGCGTGACCGGTTGCTTGACCACTATACCTGCTGCAATATTATTTGGAAAGACCATGTTTTTGGTATCACACACAACGACACTGCTAGTCGCATAGGCCCATTATATTGTATCGAGGTGAAGACTGGAAAAATTAAATGGCAGCAGAATAAAGTCGGTGGTGCCTTTACCCTTGTCGACAACAAATTTCTCACCTTCGATGGCCGAGAGCTTACACTGATTGAAGCATCTACCGAGGGGTTTAAGGAACTGGGTCGCAGTCAAAAATTGTTCTCCCAGAAGGAAAGTACTTTCCCATACAGTGACCGTATTGCCCCCGTTTTGGCGAATGGTCGGCTATATTGCCGTAATCAGGACGGTTATCTGGTCTGCTTGGATGTCCGGAAGAAATAAACAGGCGATTGCCCGCGATCATACTTGGCTCACGGTAAGTGGCGATCTCAGGGCTAAATATTTTGAAGTTACACCGTTGGCTCGTTTTGTGATTGGGCTATGTCCCATCTGAATAGAACTATCTGTAATTAGTGGCCAATGGAAAAGGAACTACTCCAAGAATGGCGGCGCGAAATGGTATCCATCGCGCCGCCACAACGGCGAACGCGGCGACACATGACCATCGGAATAACCCGACCATGTAGCGTAGGCGACCATTCTTGATGCTCGCTGGACGTTCGCTATCCCCTCGATCGATGACCGGAAACTAATCCCTGTCGGTCATTTACTCAGATGGCTGTGGAGGAATTCGTACGCCTCTTTTCGCATTTCAGTTGGAAAGGAATGCTTGCCTAGTGAATAATACGCGGCTAATCCTCTCTCCGATCCATAGAGCCGATAGATCGGCCTTGCCGCAGTCATCACGTCGCGGACACCGCTAACATCGAAGTCGTCGTCTTTTTCTGCCGCACAAGCCAAAAACGGCCGTGGAGCGAACGCGGCCACGATCTCTTGAAAATCGAACGGGACTCGTTTTGCATCGGAGCCAAATTCCGTGCGGATTCGTGGCATATAGGTCGGTCCCGTCCAACTTGGCAGGTCATCTTTGCGAAACGTCGTGAATCCACAACTGGAAACAATCACACGCAGCCGTGGTTCAAACACCGCCGTGAACATGGCGTTGTGTCCGCCCAGGGAATGCCCAATTACGCCGATTCGTGTCGGATCAACCTCCGGCACCGTTTCTAACACATCCACGGCTCGCACGTTATCCCAGATGGCTTTCATCGTGCCGCTGACGTAGTCGGTACGTGTCTTGAAGTCGAACATGTGTTCCCCGAACGATGGATAATCAGGAGCCAGCACGACATAACCGCGTTCGGCCAATTCCAAAGCGTACTTCAAATGTGGATCGCCTCGCACACCGGCAGGTTCGTCTTTACCGACTGCCGTCGTCTGATGGAGGCACAACATCGCATGCCGTGGTTTTGTTGGACGTTCAGCAGGAACGAACAGATACGCCGGAACACGGCCGATAGGATCGGATTGAAAAGTGAGCTTACGACGAATCAAAGTTCCGATGCGTTTCTCTTCGACGATCCTCACATCTAGGGGCACCCGGTGAAGCGGGCTGGGCAACGGTCCCATCACTCGTTGTAAATTCTCGATTAGATGCCGTCGTCGTGTCTCCCAATTCTTGACAGAAGCAATCGGGTACGACTTTCCCTCGCGATCGCGGTAGTGTGTCAGGTCGGTGTGATCCGGGTAATGAATCGGTCTTGGCTTTGGCTCGAATCTGCCGACGGGTGGACCGTCAGCATACGAGATCACGAACGCGCCGTTGGAAGTTGGATAGTGGATTTCCTCTTTACGGTCGAAATCGCTTGGCCCCTCGCGGACATGGTCGCGGTCCAACACCCTTAGGACGATTTTCGTGCGGTCGCCCAGTGGATGACCGCTGCTTGTGAATACTTTGCCATCAAGGTCTTTTTTCGTTATCCAACGCGGTTCGACGTTTATCCCCTCACGTTTCATCCAGCCGACCATCTCCACCGCGTCAGCGTAGGGACACGTTGCATCGTCCACGCCGTGAACAACCACCACGCGCGCCGTAGTTCCCAGTCGCTTCATAACGGCCAGATGTTCGGGATTACCGACGAAGCGAAGTTCCTGATGATCCAGCGAGAGGTAGTTTGGGCTTTTCGGATCGCGCGAATAGCGTGCATTGAGCGAGTTTCCGCCAAGCAAATGATACGCACTATCGTCGCTGAGCTTGGCCATCCCGCACAAATCGACAACAGCAGCGAATGTCCGCGGTCCGAGTTTGTTGGCCATCAACGCGACGTTACCGCCTCCAGAACCCCCCGTTGCATAAATCCGGCCGGTCGCCCACGGGCGTTTGTGGGTACGATGGTCGTTGATGACGAGATAAACAGCCCTCAGAGCGTCTAGTGCTTGGAGATAGCCAAAGTCATAAGGTTCCGGCCCCTCGACAGAGTCTTTTCGTCCGCTCTGGAGATAGTTGACGCACAGGGCGATAACATTCAGTTCGTTCGCTAAGACACGCGGATCAGCGGTGCCAACACAGTCCGTACCACCCCAGTTGTGCAACGTCAGAAAAATGCCGGTTTTCGCGTTGACGTTACCAAGTTTGCCGCCAGGATAACGTACGAGAATGCGAATCCGTCGCGATCCAGGACGCAAAGGCCATTCCTGGGCCGGGATTTCCACGGTATCATCCGCTGCAGGCAATGCAGGCCAATCGGGTTGAACTGCGGTCATCATAAGCACAAGGGCCGTTGCAAAAACCATCGTCGCGTCTCCGAAATTTTCAAGAACGCGCTTGATGCTAAATGGGTTGGGGATTAGAGTCAACTCAATCAACCCTCCAGGAAACCCAATCATGATTTCACTTTTCGGCAATCGGCAATCTCCGTTATGCGACGGCCAATCGCGTCGCGAGTTCCTACGCATCGGAGCGCTGGGGCTGGGCGGTTTGTCGTTGCCGTCGCTGTTGCGGGCCGAATCGCAGGCCGGGATCAAGCGGTCGCACAAGTCGATCATCATGGTGTTCCTCTCGGGAGGTCCACCCCATCAGGACATGGTCGATCTCAAACCCGACGCCCCGGCCGAGATTCGCGGCGAGTTCAAACCGATTGCGACCAATGTACCCGGTGTTCAAATCTGCGAACACCTACCGGGACTGGCCAAACGCATGGATCGCCTGGCTATCATTCGCTCGCTGGTAGGCAGCGAGGGGCATCATTCCGCGTTCCAATGTATGCACGGCCGAACGCAGGCCAAACAACCCGGCGGCGGTTGGCCTTCGCTGGGCAGCACCGTGAGTAAGCTTCAAGGCTCCACCATACCGGGAGTGCCGCCCTTTGCCGGACTTTCCCCGAAGATGACCACGTCCACCTGGGCCATCGTCGGCGAACCGGGCTTCCTTGGACGCAAGCACGCCGCGTTCAAGCCGAATGCCGAGGGGACCGGCAGTATGGTGTTGAAAGGGATGACGCCGCAGCTTTTCGGCGACCGTCGTGCCTTGATGCGAGCCTTTGACAATTTACGTGCCGATGCCGACCGCGACCCCACCCTCGCCAACGCGGACGAATCGACCCGCCAGGCGATGGAAATTCTCACATCAAGTCGTTTGGCCGATGCACTGGACCTCGATCGCGAGCCGTCGCGCATTCGCGATTGGTACGGACGCGGTGACCCCAAACCCGCAGGTTATGGCGACGCCGGACCGCTTATGAATGACTATTTGCTTGCTGCCCGGCGTCTCGTCGAGGCTGGGGTGCGCGTCGTGACGTTGGCCTACGGCCGCTGGGATTGGCACGGCAAGCCGCACGGTACGAATTTCGAGAACGCTCGCCATCATCTGCCGATTTTGGATCGCGGGTTATGTGCGTTGTTGGACGATCTCAAGAGCCGGGGCATGGATCAGGATGTCACGGTCTTGGTGTGGGGCGAGTTCGGCCGGACGCCGCGAATCAACAAAGAGGGTGGTCGCGATCATTGGCCGCA
>RGDT01000119.1 GCA_009918525.1 Planctomycetia bacterium | reverse complement strand
CGTTCTCGATGGAAGCTTCGGAAACTTCTCGATCACGCTTCTAATGTATCTGCCATCGTCCGACGGGCGAGCGTGAGCAGATACCTCAGAGGGATATCCCGCTCGGAGCTCGGCATCTTCCCCAGGCCGTACCCGTGACACGGGTTGATGTTGTGTGGTCGCACAACCAACCAGGGGCAGCACACACAACGCAGAAAGCCAGACCGCGCGCTTAATATGCCGTTCAAGATTGCTCATGTGATGCCTCCTTCCGGGTTGCGATTGAATTTCTGATACGGTATCCGAACGCCCCGCACGAACACATTATCCACTCGCAATGATGCACTTGGATCGTAACCGGCATTACCCATAACGGTGACCACACAATCTTGATCGACGCCGTCGCCCGACACGCCGAATCCACCGATTAACAAACTGCTGGATCGATACAACGGCGCACTTCCTGGGAAGAACACCACGCCATTTTGGTTGGCCGGATTGGCTTTTGAATGGAAATTCGCGGACGGATTAAACGCACTGAAACCCTGTGCGCTTTGGAACGCCGATGCTGGTTGGCGTGGTCCGACTTGTAGCCCCGTATTCGGATTCGCGCCCGGATCGGTCAGGATCGAAAACGGTCCAGGTGGGCGACCCTCGATCCCCTCGGGGAAGCGAGGCAAGGCCAAGTAACGGAACGATCGCGCGGTTAACGCTGTGCCCGGTGGAATTCCTTCGACCATATCTTGCGATTGTAGCTGGCTCGGGTTGGAGTAATAAGCAACATTACGTGCCTTGGCTACAGCGACATCTATAGAGAATACTGTCGAATCGGGCATTCGGAACAACCCGACAATATTCCCAGAACGGTCGCTGACCGCGAAAACCATCTTTGTTGTCGTGTTGAACGGTAAACGGATCGCCGCTCGCGTGCGGTTGGCCTGCGCGATCCCCTGGTTGATGATCTGCTCAACTTCGGTCGCCGTTATCCCCTCGCCATCGTGAGGTTTAACCAACCAACCATCGGGAACGGGTTTGCCCGCTTGAATGACGTTGGTCACTCCCGTGTCGGCCCCTTCACCGAGCGAACGTCCGTAGTTGACGAGTTTCGCCTGTCCGCTAACTCCGCCGGGTCCGAAGATGTCCAGCGTAACGCCGACTAGGTCAATACGACCCGAAGGCAGTCCGACTCCCGCCACGGGGGCCAACCCTGAAATGTTACCGATAGGCGACTGGAATTGGCCCGAAGTCGTGCCGCCCACCGCCGCGAACGCCATATACTCGGCTTCGAGGGACCGGTCGGGCTTACTGGGGTCATAAAGTGCGTCGAGGGCTGAATTTTCTTCGCTAGCCCAGCCGGTCTTGCCGGGGAAGAATACACCGATGCCGCCAACCATCTCGCCGTTTTTGTAGATGGGTATGCCGCCGGGTAACGTCCCAAGACCTCGTGACTGAGCATTAGGACGCAGGCCGGAGATCAGCCCATACGATTCAGGCGGATCCATGCCTGGGGTCGCAAAGGCAGCAGGCACATTAAATCGAGATGGCAAGACGATGTCATCGGCAGTGCCTTTAATCCGATCGGCCCCCGGATGAATGATACTATCGCGGTTGGTGTACTCGATAGCGAATAAGTCCACCTGAGGCGTGAACGGTACGTCTGGTGGGAAATGCCCGTTAATCCCAATGGCAGCGACGAAGCCCGGCCCGCGGAGAGTGCTATTGGGGTCTGTGATGCTGGGGTTGGATTGAATTTCCCGCTGGGTCATCGTGGTCTGACTGATGAAGCCCACGGTGCGAGAGGTGAGCGGTGCTTGATTGTTGCCGAAAAAGGCCCCAGTGCGAGCCAAGGCGAGCGATCCATCCACCGCAAACACGAGCTTATCGGGATTCCCTAAGATGCCAGGATCGACTCCAGCTTCGACCTTCAAGCCAAGTAATCGTCCGCCGCGATCCACAATGGTGATTATGCCGTCCGTGCTGGCAGTGGCCGCAGCCGCGCGAGCAAGTAGTTGATTCACCTCACCAACGGTTAACTGATTATTGACTGCGCCGGGAGGAGGAATGACCGGCAATGCCCGCACAACTCGATCACCTAGCAGTGTAATTGCGGTATCGGCCGGTTTGACATTGACAAATAGGTCGGCACCGCCATTTCCGTTGAAGTTTGTTACACCGCTCCCCGCGATAAGTTTATCCGAACCGGAGCCACCCACGAGAGTCGTAGGACCGCCACCGCCACGAAATATATTCCGGCCAGAACCACCAGTTAAGATGGTCGACACGGTAATATTCGGATCAATACTTACCCGATTATTCCCATCTCCCGCATTTACCATTATCGAGGTGACGGCACTAGTAGCAAATTTGCCAATGATCTGGAGATCTGATCGAACAACAATTTGTCGCGCTTCGAGAGTTACGGTAATATTATCATTTGCCGCGTCCCCTGTCACGGTCATAACACCGGCGGCAAAACTAGCCACCGCAGCAGGCGCTAGCCTATTTTCAAGCTTCTCTACTGCGCGGATACGGCGAGTTGTCGCTGTCTTGACCATGGGCACAACCCTCCCCGTCGTTTTTATCGGCAACTACAGCACTCAAAATGCAAATAATTCCAGATTTTTTCTGATGAAGTGGCGTGGAGAGCAAACGCAATCATCGAAACAATCAGAAGAGAACCAGCCTAAATACTCTTTCCCCATCAGAGATATAAACGATTATGCGGTCCTGTTTACTTCTGCTTTTTCCTCAATTCTAACGGGGAAAGTGAATGTCAATGAGAATTCATGTGAAGTGAATACCCGCCTCCTTATTGTGCCGACATTAAGCTAATCATCGTTCTAATCGTTAGATTCGTTGAAGTCGGCATTTCAGTAAGACGATGGAAAATATGGGAGGGTCGCGCTATGTTTAGCGGTAATTCAATAATCATGCTTGGGTTAATTGCCGCGGACCCATCTCCTTTGGATCGGCCTACGGCCCCGCCACCCCAGGCCGTATCTCCTCCCCAGTTTGATCCTTATGGTCCGAACGACCCCTTTGTAGTGCGGCGCTCACCGCCCTCGGGTCATACGGGCAGGTCGAGCGTAAGCCCGATAACCGTGCAAGAAGATGGTCATTTCGTACCTGTCGAGGATCGCTGGCGTATCGCCATGCCCGAATGGGATCGATACGACAAAGGGCATCCACGTCTAGACGACTATCCTTTTGACTTCGGTCGCTTGTTTGATCCGTATAGGCAAAATGTGCTCAAGGGTGATTACCCAATTCTGGGGCAGCACACGTTTCTGGAATTGACGGCGACAAGTTTCAATTTGTTGGAACCACGCTTGTTGCCAACAGCCACGACACCGTTTGAGAGTACACGCAATGCGGGACAGTTCGAGTTTTTCGGCAAACCGAATCAGTTCCTAAACTTGCATACGCTGTCCGTCAGTGTTGATCTTTTCCACGGTAATGCGGCCTTCAAGCCCGTCGATTGGCGGGTGAAGATCACGCCCACGTTCAACAGTAATAACCTCGCGACCAGCGAACTGGCCGTGGTCAGTCCCGACGTTCAACAAGGGGTGCATCGCGAGAGAACATTCTCGTCACTGGAAGAATGGTTTGTTGAAAAGAAAATCGCCGATCTCAGTCCTGACTATGATTTCGTTAGTGTGCGTCTTGGATCGCAACCATTCGTCAGCGATTTTCGCGGTTTTTTGTTTAACGATATCAATCGCGGCGTGAGAATCTTCGGAAGCACCGAAGCTAACCGGAATCAGTTCAATATCGCCTATTTCGATCAACTAGAAAAAGATACGAATAGTTTCCTCAACACCATGCGCGGCCGTGGCCAGCGTATCTTGATTGCCAATCTCTACCGTCAAGATTTTGTCTGGCCCGGATTGACGGCTCAAGCTAGTTTTCACTACAACCACGACGACCCAAGTTTCAAATTCGACAAGAATCATTTTCTGGTTCGGCCTGATCCGGTCGGCCAGTTTCGTCCTCATGGTTTAGATGTGTATTACCTCGGTCTTGGAACCGACGGTCACATCAACCGGTTCAATATTACGAGCCAGTTATATTATGCCTTTGGTCGTGACTCCAACAACCCAATCGCCGGCCAAGGCCAGGACATAAGCGCCTGGATGGCAGCTTTGGAATTATCCTACGACCGAGATTACAGCCGATTCCGTACATCCTACTTCTTCTCGTCGGGTGATTCCAACCCGAACAACGCGACGGCTACGGGGTTCGACACGATTTTGGATGGCCCGAATGTTGCGGGAACTCAGTTTAGTTATTGGCAGCGTCAAAATATCCCGCTCTTGGGTGTCAATCTCAAACAGCGATTGAGTCTCGTCCCTGATCTACGGAGCAGTAAAATTCAGGGACAGAGCAATTTTGTCAATCCCGGACTTCACCTGTTCAATTTGGGATTCGATGTCGATCTCACGCCGAAAATAAAGTTAGTCAACAATGCCAATCTACTCTGGTTCGACAAGACAGCTTCTCTGGAAACCTTGTTGTTTCAGGGCGCGATTGATCGCTGGATTGGAGCCGACCTTAGCGCAGGAATCGAGTACCGCCCGCTGTTGAATAACAACATTGTGATGGCCTTTGGCATGGCGACGCTGTTGCCGGGTAAGGGTTTCAAAGATATTTATGATCGGTTTAATGAAGATGCTCAGATATTAATCGCGGGATTTGCCCAGATGACCTTGCAATATTGATGAGGGTAAGGGCTGATGCGAAAAGATATGGCATTCGAGAGATGATGAACCGCCAAGGCTTCAAAGACGTCAAGAGATGATTTTCCCTCATTACATCTTGGCGTCTTTAAAGCCTTGGCGGTTCGGTTCACGTTTCTTTACTGCGCACTTGATTCATGCTCCGACGCTATTTCACGCCTAACAGGTAGCGAATTAGGTCGGCCATATCCTGTTTGCTTATCTGCACCTCAAACCCATCGGGCATCAACGATTTACCGGTTGATTCCACAGCTTCAATCTGGCCGCGTAGCACGATATCCTCGGCACCTTCGCCGCGTTTGAGAGTCATCGAGGCGGCAGTATCGGCAGAGACGATACCGCTGATGGTCGTGCCGCGTTTCGTGCGTACTTGATAGGCCAGGTACCGTGGATCGACCTCGCGCGAAGGGTCGAGAATATCAATCAACAACTGCTCAGCAGTCTTGTTACGCAAGGCCGAGAGCAGCTCCGCGCCAACTTGAACGCCAATTCCCTCAAGGCGATGACATGCTGCGCAGTGTTTGGCAAAGACCTTCTTCCCGCGAGCGGCGTCCGAGTCGAGTTTGAGGGATTCCCCATAATCCGCAACTATCTTGGCCCGTTCCGGAACCACGGCACCAGCAAGAAGTCTCGCGCCGCGCGGCGATTGTCGCAACTGGGCAAGCCGGGCCGGTTCGATCTGAACGGGCAAAACAGTTTTTTTCTCAATAGCGTTCAACAGAGTTGTGATACGTTCTGGCCGAGCGAACAGGGCTTCCGTCATTTCACGGCGAAGCGTTGGCCCTGCGGAAGGCCACGCCTCGATGAGCACTTTCGCCACTTCGGGCTTGGTCTGCAACGACAACGCACGCACGGTCGCCAGTTGCACCTCGGGTGCTGTCGTCGGCGAAAGTAGTTTTGGCGCCAATTTCGCTAGTCCGTCAAATGGACCATAACCAAGTAAACGCACAGCCGCTGCACGTTCGCTTACCGGACGTTTGCCTTCACTGGCTGCAGTCGCAGCACGAGCAAACAAACCACCCGCCTTGCCGCCGAACGTGGCGAGCGTCTTGCCGGACTGAGCCAATCCCACTCCCAAACCGTTCAGCAGTGCCGTTGAGGCCGGACTGTTGTCGAGTAATTCCAGCACAGCCGCCACTTCGGCATCCTCGCCACGAGCGCCAACTAATGTCGCTAGACGCGGCCGTAACGTCGATTCGGAGGGCACAGCTTTGAGCAATTGCACCGCAACCGCACCTCGCGCTGCCAAGAGAATCGCCGTTTGCGTCCAGGTGTCGTTGTCCGTACGTACGGCAAGTTTGGTGAGAGCGGCGACATCTTTGACCGTTTCACCCAGCGAAAGCGCGGCCTGATAGCGAACGCGCGGATCCGGGTCGTCGATGAGAGTTGCTCCACTACCGGGCGAAAGACGCAATGCCGTTTCACGAATGCCGGCGACGGGATCGGTCAGCCCCTCACCTGCCTCGCGGCGCATCCACATGGTCAGCACCCGACCAGGAATCGTGTTCGCACTGCCGGCCGGTGGTTTTTGGCCACGGTGCAGCAACAATCGTTGGGCCGTGGTCCGCCACCAAGCGTTGTCATCATCGAGACGTTTGACCAGATCAGCGTCCGTCAACGAGATAGTTCCCGGCTTCGTTCCCTCTTTCGCTGTGGTGATCCGCCAGATTCGCCCACGTGCGCGACTTTCGCCGTTGACCCGCCGCTTGATGTCCTCGGGCAGTGATAAGGGGGTTTCGATCACCTCGCGGTAAAAATCGGCAACGTACATCGCTCCGTCCGGACCAAGCGTCAGGAAGACGGGGCGGAACCAGTTATCCGTGCTGGCGAGAAATTCCGACTCGGGGTGTCCGCGTTTCGCGACGAACGTCGCGCCTTTGGTCGTGATCGTGTCCCGAATGATGACGTTGTTCGCTGGATCGCAGATGTAGATGGTTCCTTGATATTCCTTTGGGAAAAGCCCTGCGGAATAATAAAGCGGGCTACAAGCCGAGGTCGAATAGCCTCCCGGAACGAGTTCGGTGGTGGGGAACCGCTTGGCGTCGGGACTTCCCGCCCGACGTGAAGTGCGTTCTAGTCGCCACGCCTCGAACGGGCTTTTCCGATATACCTTGCACGCCGCCCCATGTTCAGGAATGTCCAGCGTCGTTGCGCCGACTGCCAACAAAGGGTTACGCCTCAAGTCTTCGTCCGCCAAAATGATGTGTCGCAAGTGCTGGCTATTCGTCGCGGTGAACCAACGGCCAAAGTCGTCTTGGGTTAGTCCATACTGTCCGCCGCTACTGGTTGGCTCCAGACTGCCTGGTACGTCCGGGTTGAACCGGATGCCTCGACCGCGTAAACTCACCGGTTTGAAGGACGGTTTTTCGGGACAGGTGATGGTTCCCCCCGCACCGCCGGCGGTTGCGTAGACCATTCCATCTAGGCCGAGTGTGAAAGTATTCAGGAGTTGTTGAATGTTGGCCAGGTCAAATCCGGTATAAAGGACGCGCGGTTTAGCTCCTTCTTTTTCGATGTAAATCAGGTCAGGGGCGTTGGCCACTAGCAATCCGTCGCGCCAGGGCATCACGCCGGTGGGAAAGCGTAAGCCCTCAGCATAGATGCGACTGGTCTCGTACAGACCGTCGCCATCTTTATCTTCCAAAATCTTGATTCGCCCCGACGTTATTACACCCGTGCCTCGGCCGCCATTGGGATAGCCGAACATCTCAGCCACATAAAGACGACCTTTCTCGTCGAAGGCCAGCGCGACGGGGTCGATGACATGCGGTTCAGCGGCAACAAGTTCCGCGCGGAAACCGGGAGGAAGTTGAAACGTCAACCGCTCCTGGGCTGTGGTGAGCGGGTCCGAGTTGCGTAGCGGCAACTCGCTGCCGGGCGGTGCCACGGCCAAGAGTAGTAGGTAAATCATACAAATAAGTTTATTCGCTTAAAGCCAACGATGCCAGTCGGCCCGACAGAACAGCAAAAAGATACTTGCTATGACATGCCTCTGCCTGGCGAACCTGATCACCTGGGACCGTTGATCTGGCTACCTTCGGAATTTTCGGCGAGTCGTAGTTGCCCCCCTTATGCCAGTGCCGTTGGTTCGCCGGTTGCCACATGATACATAAAGCGGTTATGATGATGACGAGTATGGTAGAACCGCGTGCCGGGGGATGAAAGCCATGACGCAAATGTATCAAAGTCCGTTTCAACGCCACAAAACACGCGAAGTCCGGGTCGGTAGCGTCACTATTGGCGGTACGAACCCCATATGGGTTCAGTCGATGACAACGACAGACACCCACGATGTCGAGGCTACCGTTCGCGAAATCCACCACATGGAAGAGGCTGGCTGCGAAATCGTTCGTGTCACCGTACCCAAGGCTGAAGACGCCGCTATACTTAGCGAGATTAAACGCCGTATCAAGTTGCCTCTGATTTGCGATATTCACTTCGACTACAAGATGGCTTTGGCCGCCCTCGATCATCCGATTGACAAAATACGCATTAACCCCGGAAACGTCGGTGGAATCGAACGTTTCCGCCAGGTACTTCGCAAATGTAAAGATAAAGGTGTTTCCATGCGGATCGGTGTCAACGCCGGAAGTCTGGAACGCGAATTCGCGATGAAATATGGCTTCCCCTGTCCTCCTGCCATGGTCGATAGTGCTTTGCGTTATATCGAAATCGCCGAATCCGAAGGATATCACGATATTATCGTGTCTCTGAAATCGTCCGACGTGATGACTGCCGTGGAAGCCTATCGTTTGTACGCCAAGCAATGTGACTACCCCACGCACGTCGGGATCACCGAAGCAGGCCAACCGCCCTATGCGGTCATTAAGTCAGCTGCAGGCATCGCCCCGTTGCTGCTCGATGGTATCGGCGACACGATTCGTGTAAGCCTGCTTGCCGACAAGAAAGTCGAGATCGAGGCCGCTTTTGAAATCCTGCAAGCTACCGGCCGGCGAGTGCGAAAGCCGGAACTGATCGCCTGTCCGACGTGTGGCCGACTGGAGATCGACCTCACCAAGATCATGAACGAATTGAGCGAACGGATGAGCGGTCGCAAAGTACCCATCAAGGTCAGCGTGCTAGGGTGCGTGGTGAACGGCCCCGGTGAAGCCAAAGAGGCCGACCTAGGTATAGCGGCTGGTAAAGGCAAAGGGGTCATTTTCAAACGCGGCGAAATTGTCCGTCACGTTCTGGAACATGAAATGGTCGATGCGTTAATCGAGGAGATTGACAAGTGGGAAGCGGAGGAACAAGCGGCTGGTGGGCTGCCCAAAGAAAAGACAGTGGAGACGAAACGGCACCGGTTACCGGTGTTAACTAAATAGCAGGTTAGCTGGGAGATTAAATCAAAGGAAAGCGTTACAAACGGTTAGGCTTTCCTTTGATACGGCCAGTTCAGCGACAATAGGAGGTATGCTGGCTACTTCTTTTTCTTTACCGCCGGTCCGCCGCCTTCCCCGCCTTCCGGCGAATTGACGATCACCAGCAAGCGAATTTGCCTGGACTTATCAACGAACTCCTGCAGACCATCCGCGGCTTCGCCTTTTTTCTTGCCCGATGCTCCAGGTGCTCGCGGCACGCTAACCAGCGTCATTTGTACCGTTTGACCTACCGACATTTGCTCGACCGCACTTTCATAACCCGGAGCAGAGCGATCCGTTCCCTTCAGTTCGTCCAACTCCTTGCGAGTGTATTTCTTCGGATTGCCTTTGTCGTCGAATGCTTCTGGCAGTAGCATCGTCCGCACCTTGGCTTTTTCCGATAGCTGAAACTCAACCATCAACTTCTTCCCACCGGGTAAAGGCATTTCCACGTCGAACACTCGATCCTTATTCGGTACCGACTTCACTACCCCACTATATTTTCCTGGGGCGAGTTTCGACGAGTCAGCCTTGTTCGAAGCAGGCGGCATCGGATTCTTGGCCTTCTGTGCCCATATTCCGCCTGTAGGCACAATCAATACCATCGAGAACAGTACCACTGCTCCGACTTGTTGTCGCTTTAGCATCGCTTTGCTCCCCCAACATCGCTTCGGTGCCGCACTGTAACTATTGATATCCTACCGGCTCGGGCTAGTCGTTGGAAACTTTTTTCAGTTCAAATAACGACACGACCAACCGTCCGAAAGTGGCAGAAGGGATATTATTTTTCGGTTGATTTAACTCCGCCCACATCGGTGCTTGCCTGTTTTTTTGGCCTACGCGAGAGGTGGAGTTGTTGCCAACTCGCGTTAGGTAAATCACTGAACCTCGGTGCGATTGCCAATGATACTCTCCCTTGCCACTCCTGAAGCAACGGCCGACTTTGGACGGCGACTGGGACGGAACCTCTTTGCCGGAGCGGTTATTGGCCTCATCGGCGGACTGGGAGCCGGAAAAACACTATTGACGAGAGCAATCGCTGACGGCTTGGAGGTAGCCGATCTCGGCGTTGTTTCCAGTCCCACCTTCGTGTTACTTCAGGAATATCAGGGACGTTTACCCCTTTATCACTTTGATGTCTATCGACTGAAGTCACCGGCGGCGTTTCTCGATCTCGGAGCGGCGGAATTCCTTGAGGGCGATGGTGTGTGCGTCGTGGAATGGGCGGACCTCGTCCGCGCCTACCTCCCTGAAGATCGCTTGGAAATCAGTCTGCGAGCCACCGGCGATGAGAGCCGCGAGGCGTTACTAATCGCTACCGGTTCACGGCATGCGAGGTTGTTGACCTCAGCACTGGTCTAGTCTAACTCTGGAATCGTAACTTCATTTCTATTGCCACTTGTTTCCTGACTTTTCGGTTACACAATAGACATCAGGGGAAGTGTGCACTCGCGTTCGGAGACTAGCTCATGCTGGCTGCTCTCGTTTTGTCGGTGTTGACTGTCACTCCGGCTCAGGCCGGCGATCTGGAAATCAAGAATGTTCGGCTCACGTACGGGATTCATGGCCAGGAACGAAAGGATGACAAAATCCTTCCAGGCGAGAAGGTCTATATTTCTTACGATGTCCACGGGCTGAAAGTGGCCCCAGATGGCGAAGTGAAATACGAAACCAGCTACGAACTCATCCAAAAAAGCAGCGGTAAAACACTCCTCAAGGAAGATTTTACCGAAAAAGGCGCGATCAATAACCTAGGCGGGAGCGTGCTGCCGTCTTTCGCTCTGACAGTATTTGGACTGGATACCACCCCCGGCACGTACACCATCAAAGTTGTCGTTCGTGACAAGGCCACGAAAAAAGATGCCACGCTAACGAAAGATGTCGAGGTAGTCGCTCCGAACCTCGGCTTTGTTCGTGTACAACTATTGGGTGCCGGCGGTGGTCCGGCTGCTCCGGTCGCTGTACCTGGACAAGCTTTGTTGCTGCAGTACGCCTTGGTCGGCTTTAAGGTGAATAAAGACGGTGCTGGGGATGTAACGCTCCAAGTCGAGTTGCTCGATGATACCGGCAAACCCACCGTCGAGACCCCTGCCATGAGCCGATTTAAGCCGACGCCGAAGCCGAATCTGGTAATAGTCGAATTCAAGCTATTGCCGTTGCAGTTGAACCGACCGGGCAAGTTCAAGCTAGTGCTTAAGGCGACAGACCACCTGGGAATGACCACGACGACAACGCCATTGGATATTGAAGTCTTGAACCGCTGAAACGCTCTGGCTCCTACAATGGCGGGGAGGAAGGGAATGCCCAATCCTTTCCTTCGTTCCTTGGACTCAACAGGAAACCCGCATGAGTGACAATCAGGATCTTATCGCCCGCTTCCGAAAGATGGCCACCGATGACCCGGACAACGAGCTG
>RGDT01000118.1 GCA_009918525.1 Planctomycetia bacterium | reverse complement strand
ACCGCAAGATGATGGCAGAAGTCAAAGAGGTCATGGAAAACCATGCTACCCATTTTCCGTCCTTAAAAGGAAAGAAGCTAGAATTGGCAGGGTTCGTGTGGTTTCAAGGATGGAACGACCTATTCGGCGGACAGGAAGAGTACGAATCGAACCTCAAGCACTTGATTCGTGACGTGCGCAAGGACCTGAACGCCCCAAAACTACCGTTTGTGATCGGCGTCATGGGCCAAAACGGTTCGAAGCCAGCAAGCGGTGCGATGCAGATTATCCAGAAGGCGCAATTGGCGATGAACGATGTGCCCGAGTTCAAGGGCAACGTCAAAGCATTTCGCACGGATGTACTGGTGGACAAAACCGCTGAGGCACTGTTCCCGAAATGGCGAGAGAACCAGGAAGAATGGAAGCGTGTCGGAGGCGATAACCCCTACCACTATCTAGGTAGCGCGATCTGGTTCAATCGCATCGGCAAGGCGATGGGGGAAGCGATGCTGCAATTGTTCAATGAAGTGAAGTGAAACTTCCGAGACGAATCGCCCTATGTCAAGTGTGATAAAATGACAAACAAGCAACTTGGTAAGTTGCTTAAAAATATTTAGTGGAGCAGAGGGGGATCGAACCCCTGACCTCTTGAATGCCATTCAAGCGCGCTCCCAGCTGCGCCACTGCCCCAACCAATTTCATCATAGCAGGGAATACGATTGTGTCAACACCGTATGGGGTACGGTCGGTTCGATTTGGGTATGAGAGGATAAATCCCAACAGCGACCATCAGCATTCGAGAAAATTATACAACACCTGCTCCTTTGCTGTAGCGGTTCCACCCGATCCGCTTGCCGAAATGCTGCTGCGCAGTTCGCCGTCCTTGCGTTGTAAATTTGCCGCTGCCTTGTTCCCTTGAGCGATGCGACGTAAGATAAGTGTGCCGTTTCATTGTCTTGGGAATGTCAACCTTCGCAAACCGTTTACACCCAGCGCTATCGAGGCCGTCTTGCGTACCCGCATCGCGACACAAGCCGATAAAATCCTCGAAGCCGCCGCCCGGCTGTTTGCCTCGCATCGCTTCCACGAAGCCAAGATGGAAGACATCGCGGCCCTCGCTGAGGTCGGCAAAGGCACCATCTACCGCTACTTCCAAGACAAGGAAGCTCTTTACCTCGCTCTCTTAGAGCGGGCAACGGTTGGTCTGTTGGACCGACTTAAAGACGCTGTCGCCTCTGACCCTGCGCCACGAGGGCGTTTAGTGGCTCTGACGCAGGCCGTCCTTGACTTCTTTGACGAGCAACCGCACCTATTCGATCTGATTCAACATGCCGAAGCGATGCGGCACCCCGACCGCGAATTTCCTTGGCAACGTGTCCGAGCCGCTACGATTGCCCTAGTCACCGATATTCTCAACGCTGGAAATCGTACCGGGCAATGGCATGTTGGCGATCCAGGGCTGGCAACAGTGATGCTTTTGGGTGGCCTGCGAGCGGTGCTTCGGTTCTGGGTCTATCCTCGTTCGATAGACGCGGCCGAGCGGATCGTCGAAGGGTTCGTTGGTGGATTTGCACGCTGTGCAGACAACGAACAGCTCCCCAAAGTCCACAAGTAGATCAGGGGGTCATTGACTCTGCACCCCCGCGAATAGATAATCTAATCTCATGAGCAACGGCGGCAGACTGAAGGTATTTAGTGGGCGGGCCAACATCCCCCTCGCAGACAAGATCGCACGTCACATCGGCGATCCACTGGGCAAAATCACGCTCGCCAACTTCCCTGATGGCGAAATCTCGTGCCGGATCGACGAAGATGTTCGCGGTCGCGACATTTTCGTCGTGCAACCGACTTGTCCGCCGGTCAACGAAAATCTCATGGAACTTCTGGTGATGTTGGATTGCTTCAAACGAGCATCCGCCGCCCGCATCACGGCTGTTGTCCCCTACTATGGTTATGCCCGTCAGGATCGCAAGGATCAAGGCCGCGTACCGATCACCGCCAAACTAGTAGCGGACCTTATAAGCGAAGCGGGAGCTGACCGAGTGTTGGCGTTGGACCTACACGCCGCGCAGATTCAGGGATTTTTCGATATTCCTGTCGATCATCTCTACGCTCAGCCGGTGATAAACGATTATGTCCGATCACTAGGGATTCCCCCCCGAGACTTCATCGTCCTCAGCCCGGATGAAGGCAGTGTCAAGAAAGCTGTCGCGTACCAAAAGAAACTTGGCGGGGAGATTGCCATCGTCGATAAACGCCGCAGCAGTGCGACCGAGACACGGCAAGCGAATTTGATTGGGCCGTCGTTGGTGGATAAAACCGTCGTCATTTTCGATGACATGATTTCCACCGCTGGTAGCATGGTCGGAGCAGCGCGAACGGCCCAGTTAGCGGGTGCCAAAGAAGTCTATGCCTGCGCGACGCACGGCGTTTTGTGCGGACCCGCCATCGAGAAATTACGCGAATCGGCGATCAAGGAAGTGGTCATCACTGACAGCATCCCTTTGCCGCCGAGTAAGCACCTGCCATGCCTGAAGGTGTTAAGCGTTGCTCCGCTGTTGGCCGAGGCTATCAAGCGGATTAATTCCAACGAATCGGTCAGCACATTGTTCAAGTGAGATGAAGCACAGCGAGAGCAAAAAAGCGAAGAGGGCGGGAATCTTTCCCGCCCTCTTCTGATAAGTGACCAGGCTGCCTCAATTAGGCGTTGCTGTCCGAGAAGTCCGCGACTTACTATTCAGCAGTGTTAGCGGCTTCGTTGGTCGTGCCTTCGACCTTCTTTTCGGTCTTCTTTTCGGCGGGCTTGGCCGGTTCGGTCGGCTTCGCAGGGACGACCGTGACCCCACCGCAGCAGCCGTGGTAGACGACGCCACAGCAGCCGTGGTAGACGACGCCACAGCAGCCGTGGTACACCTTGCCACAGCAGCCGTGATAGACGACGCCGCAGCAGCCGTGGTAAACCTTACCACAGCAGCCGTGGTAGACGACGCCGCAGCAGCTGGGGTAGACAACGCCACAGCAGCCGGTCGGAACCACACCGCAGCAGCTCGTTGTAACAACTACACTGCTGCAGCAGCCGCCGTACGTGGTCTGACCATGACCACGACGACCGAAGTCCGCAGTTTCCCCGCCGACCATCACAGCCAGCAACAGAACTGTACTGAACACTAAACACCTCCTGCTATCGAAAAAATCCATACCCCATGAGTTGGGTTTAGGGGTTATGGATCCCTTAGAGGGCCTAGGGGTAATCCATATCCATTGGGAATAGTTGCCCAGCTGAAATAATAGTAAAGAAGGATAAGAAAGGCGTCAACAGCAAAATAGCTACAATGAGTTGATTTCTTAGAATCGTTAAAATCTGCGGATTGTTCGTCTTTTCTTGCGCAAGTCCCCCTCTGTCCTGCGTTTCTCTCCAAGACTGCCCAGACTCCGTCTGTCTCGAAGGTTTTTTCTCGCACCCCCTTCGACACGGCTGGATAATCGGTTATCTTTATCCTAAAAGGGTTGTCTTACCTATGGTTGGAGTACCCCGATGACTGGTAAATACTTCTCTTCGCTCGTCGCTTTCTCCCTCGGCCTCGTCATCTGGTTGCTATCAGTGCTTCTGAACCAAACGACGAGCTTACCACTGATCCGCGAAATGTCTTTGTTTGCAGGGGCAGCGTTCATCCTTGTTGCTCTGGTTCAGCGTTTCCAAGCAACGAACTGGTCCGGCACCGACCGTCTTTCATTGGCTGGCTACACCTCGATTGCCACTCTTGCCGCTATTATGTTGGTTTATGGAGGCATTCCCGAGCAGTGGGGATCGGCCCGCTTACTGTTTGGAGGTGCCGCGATCCTCGGGTTGGGGGCAACCGTCCTCATTGTGGTGCCGACCGTGCCGCGCAAGATACTGCTGTCCCTGTGGGTGATTTTCCATTTCGGGGGCATGTTTACGTCGTTCGCGTCCATCGACCCGCCCGGCTCACAAGGACCGTTTCTGGCCAAGCATCTTTGGACGTTTGTTTATCGTCCCTATTTATCGTTCTTCTATTTGACCAACGCCTATCACTTCTATTCGCCGGACCCTGGCCCGCCCAACCTCCTTTGGTTTGCTGTTCATTACTCCGACGGCTCTTACATGTGGATTAAAATTCCAACGCGCGAAAAGGGTCAAATCGGAATGCACTATCAGCGTGTCCTGGCACTGCCGGAACATAGTTTCTCGCAGAACCCACGGATGCCGTTCACACGTTCTCAGGTTGCAGGGCTACGAGCCGATCAGTACGACGAAAATAATATCTGGGAGAACATCTACGACCGTCGGATCCGCGGTTCGGGCGTTCGTTATTCCGCGCGTGGCCAGTATATTCCTCTGGTTACGGATATTGACGTGAATGTTCAGTTTCGCGAACCGAATGACACGTCAAAGAAATTACTTGCGGCAGTGGCCAATCGAGTGCTTAAACAGGCTCCAAAGCGTGAAGGCCTTTCCGTTCGCTCTGTAAAAATCTACCGCGTTACGCATCAGATGCTCACCCCCTACGAACTCTCCCGCGGGATTAGTCCCTTCGTGAAACAAAAATACTGGCCTTATTTCATGGGGGAATTCAATACCGAAGGCGAAATGGTCAACCCCATGGACCCGTTTCTGTACTGGTATCTACCTATTGTAAAAGTCCCTGCTACCTATCCCAACCACGCTCCGCGCGATCCTCAGAGCGGTTTACCCGTGTTTGCGGTCAATCTGCCGGCAGTAGAACCCAACTTTGAACTGGATTGTCTAGAGATGCATGCGGCCGGCCCCGCTAAGGAGACGAACCGATGAAAGCGATATTCGGCAAACTCTACGAGTTAATCGCGCCGGCGATCCGGGGATGGGACCATTTCTGGTTCACGCCGATGGATCCAACCACCTTGGCCACCGTCCGTATATTCGGCGCTTTATTGGCCTTCTACGTGCATCTGTGCTACAGTTGGGACTTATTTGGCTATGTTGGCCCTGAGGCGTGGATTGACAAGGATCTTGCGCTTTATGTTCGCAATGATCTACCAGTCTATCGCTATGGAATCGACTACCTCGAAGGCCCTGTCGAATTCACTCACGGTAACTATTTCTGGTCTGCCTATTATCACGTCTGGAATCCAATTGGGATTATCGCCGTCCACACCGCGATTCTTCTGAGTATGCTGTTGTTCGCTGCGGGACTATGGACGCCCTACACCGGGCTTGCAAGTTGGATGGGGGCCATGTGCTATGTTCAGCGTGCAACCAGCACGGTCTTCGGACTCGACACCATGACCATGATTGTCTTGCTTTATGTCCAATTCGGCCCATCGGGGGCGGTCTGGTCTGTTGATCGTTGGTTATTAGAGCGCAACGCCCGGCGAAAAGGTGAACCCCTTGCACCGGTCGAACCGAGTGTTTCGGCAAATTTCGCCGTCAGGATGCTTCAGTTTCACTTCGCTTTCATCTACTTCGCCAGCGGCACGTCCAAGTTATTGGGTACGTCTTGGTGGTCGGCCACAGCAATCAATCTGGTGATGCTCAATCCTGCCTTTGCGCCGATTGACTGGCCTGCCTATTACGGCATGTTAAAGTCTCTGGCTGAAAATCGCTGGGCCTGGGAATTCTTTATGAGCTTTAGCATTGTCGGCACGCTGATTCTGGAAATCAGTTTCATCTTTTTGGTGTGGGACAAACGCTGGTGTTGGTTACTGGTTTCCGCCGCGACCATGCTTCACACCGGCATCGGCTTGATTATGGGGCTATCATCGTTCAGCCTTATGATGTTTGTAATGCTTATCAGTTTCTACCCGCCCGAGGTTATAAAGACGGTCGTATCGTCGTTGATGGGGCGAAAGCCCCTCATGATGGTCGGTAGTTGACTGTCTGATAAGTAGCTGACTTGGACAAAAGAGCCGCAATAGTTAGCTAAGGCACGGAGTAACAACGCCGTCTCTGGTCTTGGATTGCTTCTCAACGGGGGAGGGGAAGCCCCTTTCCCTGTTTTCTGAGAGCCTGTGAAGGAACGGGATTACTCGTGGCGTTCTAGTTCTGTCTGTAGGACCCGATCGACCACATCCGCTCGCCCCGCTCCGCGTAACTCTTTCATCACCGCGCCCTTGAGTGAATTTGCTGCGGCTTTCTTGCCCTTGCGATAATCCGACACCGCTTTGGGATTGGCCGCCATTGCCCGACGTACTGCCTCAACAATCGCCGAATCATCGCTCACCACCGTGACCCCCAGTGCTGAAATGGCCGCATCAGCGTCGAGCGGTTCGGCGATCATCTTAGCGAAAACGTCTAGTGCTTGTTGTCGGCTTAGGCCGATGCGTTTCTGTGCGGCAATCAGTCCGCCCAGACGCTCAGCGGAGAGCGCGAAGGCATCTAGGGTGGTATTCGTTTCCTTGAGAACGGCGGCGACTTGGTTGGTGATCCAGTTGCACGCCGTTTTTGAATCACCACAGGCAGCAGATGCGCGATCGAAATAAGCGATGGCGGTGCGACCCATGCCCATCAAAACGCCGACATCATAGGATGACAGCCCATACTGACTGGCAAGACGTTCGCGAGCCTGAGACGGTAGTTCGCCCACTTCCGCACGGGCGGCGGCAACTTGCTCGGGGGAAATGCGAATCGGGACCAGGTCTGGGTCGGGAAAGTAACGATAATCAGCGGCTTCTTCTTTTTCTCGCTGGGGTCGGGTAACGCCCGCGACCTCATCCCATCCCCAGGTTTGCTTGGGAACTTTGCCGAAACGGAAGCTGCTATCGCGTTGAAAGCGCTCGTATTGACGACTCGCTTCGTAGCGAACTGCCCGTTCTAAGAACCGGAAACTATTGAGGTTTTTAATCTCGACAATAGGTGTGACCTCATCGCCGACGCGGATATTGACGTTGGCATCGCAGCGAAGGCTTCCTTCCTCCATCCGGCAATCGCTTACGCCGATGTCGCGCATCAAGCCGGCCATTTCTTCGAGATAAATTTTGGCTTCCTCCGGGGAAGTTAATTCCGGTTTACCGACAATTTCCAAAAGTGGCATACCGGCACGATTAAGATCGACAAGAGTTAGATTGCCTTCGTGGGTGAGTTTACCAGCGTCCTCCTCCAGATGAGCGCGAATAATACCGATCCGACGTGGAATGTCGAGGTAGCCTTCGCCTCCGAGAGGTTGGTCGTATTGGCTGATCTGATACCCCTTGGGAAGATCGGGATAGAAGTAATTTTTGCGGTCCCATTTGGTGCGCTGCGGGATTTGGCAATTCAGAGCCGCCGCCGCACGGAGCGCAAGTTGAAACGCATGGCGATTCAGGACCGGCAGCGCACCGGGCAACCCAAGGCAGACGGGGCAGGTCGCCGAGTTGGGAGGTAAACCGAAAGTAGTGGGGCAACCGCAGAACAGCTTCGTCCGCGTCTGGAGCTGAACGTGAACTTCCAGCCCGATGATGGTCTCGTACGGTGTCGTCATCGCTTCCCCAAATCTACTCGTTACAACGCTCATGCGGTCCTAAACGTAGTTTATCAATCGATCATACGAGTAGAGAACCGACCTTCGTTGGAAATGTCAGTCATAGAGCTAGACAACCAGCTATCGTTGACGTTTCCGGCTCTTTTCCTCCAGGCATTAATATCGTTTTGTAACTCATCACAAAAAAGATTGATAGCGACATGGGATTTAGGTTATGGTAGAATATAACACCGTTTGAAGATTGTCTCACCAAAATGAAAAACCATTCCTTCCAAGGTATTACGATGATTCCCTGCCGACGCCCTCGATTAGAATTTCTTGAGGATCGTCGCACACCATCGGGTATTGTGGGTGCTGTTCGCGACCCGAAGGACTTCGCCCCCACATTTCTCGAACGTGAGGATGACAACTCGCATTCGGCGTTTCTGGGCTTCTCCATTAATTTTCTAGGTAAAAGTTTTGATCAACTTTTCGTGAATAATAATGGCAACTTGACTTTTGATTCTTCTCTGTCCGCTTACGCTCCAATCCCGCTCGAATTGATTAATCGAAATATCATCTCGCCCTTTTTTGCCGACGTTGACACTCGTAATCCTGAGTCCGGCCAAGTCTTATACGGCCAAGGTAGTGTCGAAGATCATCCGGCATTCGTAGTAACTTGGGATTGTGTCGGTTTCTATAACAGTCGGGCCGATTTGCTCAACCGTTTTCAGGTCGTAATCATCGGCCGTTCCGATCTCGGTCCGGGTGACTTTGACCTGGAGTATAACTACGCCCAGATTGAGTGGGATAATCCGGATAATGGTGTGAGAGTGGGTTTTGCGAATACGGATGGAGCCGTATATGAATTGCTAGTCTCGGGAGTTGCTTCAGCCACGCTCGATACATCGGATACGGGCCTGGCACGGACACGCACGGGCAGCGACGTCGTCGGCCGACACCTATTTCTCTCTCGCGGCGGTGTGATCACTCCGAATCAAGAGCCAAAGATTGAAACTATTCCCGATCAACAACTACTTGAAGGACAATCGCTCCAGCTCCTCGTCAAGGCTAACGATCCCGACGGTGGGCCGCTTGCTTATAGCCTTGATACCGGCGGAGCGCAGGCGTCCTTCGATCCAAGTACCGGAGTTGTCACCCTATTGGTCGCCACACCGGGTAGTTATACTTTTGTGGTGACGGCCACTGATGAGTACGGCCTGGCATCGCGAATGCGTTTTCCTGTGAATGTTGTGAATGTACCTCCCTTGGTTGAGGTTGGAAACGATACCTTGGCTAGCCGTGGCGAATCATTTGCTCGCAATATCACCTTCGTCGATCCAGGGAGCGGCTCCGTTCGTGTGTTCGCCGACTATGGTGATGGGACCCAGCCCGAGCCACTGACGCTCAATGCCGATGGCAGCTATCGTTTGTCGCACGTATTTGCAGGTGAAGGTAATTATCGCGTGCGAGTGACAGTGGATGATGGATTCGACGCGACGACAGAGCTTTTCTCGGTTGCGGTTTTGCCGGATGCCGATATGGTGAGCGCGCAAAAAATGGTCGCTCTTCAACCCGGTCAAAAGACACAACTCGACCTCAGCGAACCGGGCAGTGGAAGAAAATTGTTGCTATCCATCGAGCGCGCGGCCGATGCCGATCCAGATGGGGCTGCGTTGGAAGCCTTCTACCGTAGCAATCCAACGGATAGGCCCATCGAAGGGCAGTTCTTCGATGTCCAGATTCGCAATCCTCACGTTGATGATGTTATTACCATCGAATACGACGCAGGACAGCGAGTAAACGGCCTTAGAGTCAAGTATTACGACCAAAATACCCGCACTTGGCGAGACGTGCCGGCCGAAATAGTACGGACAGCGACCGGTATTCGGCTCACCATCAAGGATACGTCGATATTGGGAGGGACGGTGTTTGCAGTCGGCGTGACATCCGGTGGAACGACGGTGACAAGCGTCGCCCGTCCGCCCGTGGCGTCGAGCGCGTCCAATCCAAGCGTCGCAACCGCCTCGGTGATTCAGTTCACCAGCCGGACGCAGTTGAGTCTAACGGTCACTGCAACCCAAGAGAGGCAGTTGACAGCAGGTTCAGCGGTGGGCAATCAGTCCGGTGGTAATCGAGTCACGACGCTGGCCAGCACCTCCAACGTCGGTGGCAATCAAGATGACACCGAAGAGGATGAGGAAGAGAAACAGGATAATGATGGCAATCCGAAAAAGAAAGATGAGAAGAACGAAAATCGCAACAATGATTCTCGGAAAAAGGCCGGCAATCCTAAATCGGCGGTGAGACCAGGTCGAGATCGCACACCCCAAAAGGGGCCGTCACCCTCAGCACCAATGCCCAAACAGGGGGAAGTTGAAAGAAAACCCAATCGCGATACACCTCCCAGCGAATCGCCTGAAACGACAACGCATGACAATGCAGCAGAACCACCTAGCACCGGTTGGGCTTTGGCCGCAGCGGCACCCGTTGCCCGCTCGATTCGTCGCCGCCAAAAACGATCCCGCCGCCGACTCTGATCGCTTCAAACGATTGCAGGCACCTGCCACAATCGAATATCACAATCCACCCCGCCGGACGCGATGAATCCCTGTCCGGTGGCGACGGTTAGTACGCGATCCGAGTGTCCCTGGCATGTTCCTATTTCGCCGCCCGATGCAGGGTCCCATAGTTTCACCGTGCGATCGTGACTGGCTGACACGATAACGCCGGTAGCCGTGAAAGCAGCACTGACCACCATCTGCTTGTGTCCCGCGAAGCGGCGTAACTCACGGCCTGTGGAGGCATCCCATAGCCGTAAATCGGTATCGAAGTGTCCCGAGACGATGGTTTTTGCATCAGGTGACCAGGCCACGCATAACACCGGGCCGCGCGGTACGGCGAAGGAAAAGGTCTCGCGACCGGTTGTCGCTTCCCACAAACGCAGCGTACCGTCACGCGACGCCGACAGAACGAATTTACCGTCAGGCGACAGAGCCAGTCCGGTGATGGTGTCGGTGTGTCGGGTGAAACGGAAAGTCATCGACCCGTGTTCCAGATCCCAGACGCGTACCGAGCGATCCTTCCCCCCGCTGACCGCTCGTCGGCCATCGCCACTAGCGGCTACCGCTTGAATGGTGTCGCTGTGGCCGCGCAGGCGGTGGGTTTCGCGACCAGTGTTAAGGTCGTAAACGACCAGGGTGACTCCCCGTCCGGCGATGACCTGGGACGAACCGGTTACCGCGATACCGCTACAGCCAGCTTTGTTATCGCCGAGGCGGCTGCGTTCGCGACCTGGAACGATGTCCCAAACGCGTACCGTTTGATCGCCTGACGTACTGAGGAGACGCTGGCCGTCCGGCGCAAATGCGATGCTGGAGATGGGACCCGTATGACCGCTCAGTGTGCGGATGGCGGTCGGAGCAGCAGGCTGGTGACTACCGGGTAGCTCGCCGGTACGCAATAAAGTTTCAAGAGCGTTCGCCAACTCGCCGGGCGTCTGAAAGCGGTCGTCTGGTGCTTTTTGCATCAACTTCCGAACTACGGCTGCCAAGCTGGACGAAACGTCTCGGCGCTTTTGATTGGGAGAAGGAGCGACCTTCCACCGTTGCCAGTCGAGTTTTTGCACGAGCGAGCCGCCAGGAAAGGGGACTTCGCCTGTGAGGAGGTAGTAGAAGGTACAACCAAGCGAATAGAGATCGGCGCGAATGTCCACCCCACGCGGATTCTCCAGTTGTTCCGGGGCGATATAATCCGGGGTGCCAATGACTGATCCATCACGAGTAAGAGTAGTAAGCGAGACATCGTGTTCGGACGACTGAAACAGCCGGGCCACTCCCATATCAAGCACCTTGATGACCGGTCGCGGCGGTAACGGTAAGCCGGCAGGAGCAAGAGCCATGAGGTTGCCTGGTTTAACATCGCGGTGAACAAGCCCCTGTTCGTGGGCGTGTTGTAGAGCAACCGCCGTTTGCCGCATGAAGTCACAAGCCTGACCGATAGGCAGGGGGCCTAGTTCTTCGACGAGTTTCTGGAGGGTGATGCCAGGTACAAACTCCATCACGAGATATGGAACCGTGCCGGCGAAGTCGGCTTCAACGACGGCGACGATATTAGGATGTTGCAGCCGCGAGGACGCCAACGCTTCGCGCTGGAACCGGGCGAGATGGTCCGCGTTTCCCAGTCGTTCCTTGCGAATCACCTTCAACGCGACCATCTCGCCGTTAGC
>RGDT01000117.1 GCA_009918525.1 Planctomycetia bacterium | reverse complement strand
TGTAAATTGGGATAGGGCAGATGTAAGGCGTTTTGCTGAATTGGAAAATGTCGGTGATGCGTATCACAAAGATCGCCGCATTAATTTTGGCGAGATACCGTTTTTTAAATCGGTATTGGGAGCCAAGCGCAAGAACGATGATAGCTGGGACTACGTCATCGACCACGAAAATAAGATCGGCTACATCCGCCTGACGAGCTTTGCGCGCACCAGTGCCAAGGACATGCAGCGGATCATGGTGGATCTGGTAACGAAAGAGAAAATCAAGGGCTTCGTCCTCGATCTGCGCTTCAATCCGGGCGGCTTGCTCGATGCCGCCGTCCAAATCACCGACTTGTTTATTGGTGACGGTACCATCGTTAGCATCCGACCCCGCGCCGACATCGGCCGCGAAAAACGCTTCAAGGGACAATGGGAAGGCAGCCTGCTGGGCTTCCCGATGGTATGCCTGATTAACGGCTACAGTGCTTCGGGTAGCGAAATCGTGTCGGCCGCGTTGCAAGATCACGAGCGGGCACGCATCTTCGGCGAGCGAAGTTACGGCAAGGGCAGTGTACAAAACCTGCTCGACTTCGACATCTTTGACACCAAGACCAACACCACCCAGAAAGCCGAGATCAAGTTGACGACGGCGACGTTCTGGCGGCCGAGCGGCAAAAATCTGAACAAAGCCAGCACTTCGGGCAAAGACGAAGATACCTGGGGTGTTACGCCGGACACGACGACCAAGCTCACCGCCAAGGAACGCCGCGATCTGGCGGAGTATCAACGCAATCTCGAAACCATCGAACGTCCGGATCGTCGCGGCAAAGAAAAATCAGACTTCAAAGACCGGCAACTCGACGCGGCCCTGGAATATCTCCGCGGCCAGATCAAACTGACGGCTAAGTTGCCTCCGGTCAAAAGTGAGGGATAAGACCGGGCTGCACAGGCTAGCACGGCAATTTAATAAAAAATTCTGATTGTCGCGATAGTGTCGTGAAAAGCGGACAAGCTCACGGGAAAACACCCGTGAGCTTTCTTCTTTTCCTAAAGTTGGTTGCCCTTGCGACCGGGTCGCGCATGATTAAAGCGCGAGATGTTTGCGGGGGATGGATCATGGTCAAAATGCGTCAAATGCTATTCGCGGGTGGCGGCGGTGGGTTGCTCCTACTAGCCGGCTGTGCCACGCCTATGTTCGGTAATAATAATTGCGGTTATCCAAATAATGGCCTATTAAGCCGACTCGGTCTTCGCCGTTCGACTCCGGTGTGTGCTGAGCCTCCAATCATCGGTACGACGGTTAGCAGTGTGCCAGTGGTGGGCGGCTGTTCGACGCCTGGTGTCGGTCCCGTGTTAAATGGGCCAACTCTCGGCGGAACGATGGTGCCGGGATTGGAAGCAGGCCCGCTATTGCCGGGAACCATTCCGCCCTACTCAGGAGCGCCGCCCCTGGCTCCACCCTATCCCGGTACGCAGATTCCACCGACGGCTATCCCACCCGCAACCGTGGCCCCCGGTACGCTGCCGCCGCCCAGCAGCATCACACCGGGAGAGGCGCGGCCGAGTCCAGCCGGTCCGTCGTCGCGTCGGGCATAAGCGCGCTGGGCGTTACGCCTGCGTATAATACCTCTGGGAATCGCCCATGCTACTTTCTCGGAGGATGTATCATGCGTTTGAACACCTGGAAGGCAGCCCTGTTTCTGATGTTCGCGTTGTTCCTGGGAACCGCAAACATCGCGAACGCCCAGTATGTTATAGTCGGCGTCCGACCTGCTCCACAAGTCGTCTACTACCCCGCCTACCCGACCTACTACTCCCCGCCTCCGTATTACGTCGCCCCCTATCCTGTCTCTTATTACCCGACACCTTACTACTATGGCCCTTCGGTGTCTGTGGTCACGCCCCGTGTTGTTGTCGGCGTCGGAGGCTATCCCTATCCCGTGTATCGGCCTACCTACGTAGGATATGCTCGACCTCCCTATCGACGATGGTAACTCGGATTAATCGCGAGCCGTCCCCCCTCCAACCTGATGAGCGGGGGACGGGAGTTCTCCGTGAAATTAAAAAATTTCACAAGTGCGAATCTGGGAAAGAGCTTCGCACAGAGCCGCAAACCTGAACGACGGCGTAGTGCCATTTGCCGTCACTGACGTTTCTGGCTCTAACAGAATCGCAACCGCTCCTCTCTATCACGTTTTTATTACAGCAGATAACCCCCCGCCTTGCATCACTGGCACTCGCCTGTCATGATAAATCCCATCGAGATAGGACCGCTGGAGATGCTTATGAACCTCTTCACCCACCGCCGCCTTGTGGTTGTGTTGGCCTTATGCCTGGCGGCCCTTCTGCGTGCCGACACCCCTGCAGAGATACTTGGCCTGATCGACCAGCTTGGCAGCGATGATCCCGATGTTCGCAAGGTAGCCGAGAAAAAACTGTTCGATCGGGGAGAAAGCGCTCTCGCTCCACTGGGCAAGGCCGTCAAGGATCATCCGGACCCCGATGTGAAACTACGGGCCATTCTGCTGGCCCAGAATATCCGACGCGGTTCGTTCGGCCAACTGGTCAAGCTAGAGGGGCACACCGGACACGTTCGCAGCCTCGCCCTGAGTCGCGACGGTAAACGCTTGCTCTCTGGGGCGATGGACGCTACTGTACGCCTCTGGGATACAGACACCGGCAAACAATTACGTAAATTCGACATTCCCAACGGTTGGGGTTGGCAGGTTGCTTTCTCCCCCGATGAAAAAGAATGCATCACCTCCGGCGGCAAACTAGGGACCCTTCACCGCCTTGACCTCGAATCCGGTAAGGAGATTCGCACCTACACCTTTCCGGCTAATCACTGGACCTATGGAGTCGCCTATTCTCGCGACGGCAAACGTGTTTTTGGCGGTGTCGCTGGTAAGGATACCGATTTTAGCATTCGTCGCTTTGAAACCGATACGGGAAAAGAGGACGCGAAATTGTTGGGGCACTCCGGGTTCGTGTGGAGGTTGGCCCTGTCACCTGACGGCAAAAAGTTGGCATCTGTTGGATGCAACGACAATAGTTTTCGCCTCTGGGACCCCGACAGCGGCAAAGAACTGTTCAACGGCAAAGATGCGCACGAAGGTTACGTCGTCGGCCTTGCCTTCAGTCCTGACAGCAAGACTCTGCTCACCTCGGCCCGCGATAGTTTCGTCAAACTCTGGGATACCGAGAATGGCCGGATGTTGACAACGTATAAAGGACTAAACGGCGAGGCGGAGGCGGTGGCATGGGCATCGGACGGCAAGCGATTCCTGGCCAGTGATAGCAAGACGGTCTATGTGTTCGACCGGGAAAGCGGAAAGATCGTGCATCGCTTTGAAGATCACACCGAAAAAGTTTACGCGGTCGCATTCTTTCCCGATGGTCGGCGAGCGGTGTCGGCAGGCGAAGACATGGTGATTCGCATGTGGGGGGTGCCGCGCTGAACATCCTTCATGCGAGCCGGTACACAGCCCGCACGCCTCAACGGGGTGTTGACACACCCCGCTGGCCGTTTACTGCGGCTGACGTCTCCGGCCGATAAAACCATGGAACTGATTA
Organism: Planctomycetia bacterium; assembly: GCA_009918525.1. Classification (GTDB taxonomy): domain Bacteria; phylum Planctomycetota; class Planctomycetia; order Gemmatales; family Gemmataceae; genus RGDT01. The sequence continues at coordinate 8,266 of RGDT01000117.1, read as the reverse complement.
TCCCCGAGTTGTCGCTCGTCTTGCTCGTCGGCCCGTCCGGGTCCGGCAAAAGCACTTTTGCGCACCGTCATTTCCGTTCCACGGAAATCGTTTCATCGGATCGGTGTCGGGCTATGATTTGCGACGACGAGAACAACCAGATTGTCAGCCGTGAAGCGTTCGAGTTGCTTCATCACGTTGTACGACAACGTCTTTTGTGGCGTCGATTGACTGTGGTGGACACAACGAACCTCCAGGCCGAAGCCCGGCGTCCGCTCATCGACTTGGCGCGTCGTTATCACTATCTCACCTGCGCGATTGTCTTCGATGTCGGCGAAGCTGTCTGTCAGCAGCAAAACGCCGCACGTGTCGAACGCATCGTGCCGGCCCACATTATCGCACAACATTCCCAGGCTCTGAGCCGTGCTCTGGTCGGCTTGGACAAAGAATTTTTCACCCACCGCTACATTCTGCGAAGCCGCGACGAAATCGACTCGGCTCGGATAAGGCGAATACCGATCCGCGAAGACCGCCGCGACGATCGTGGACCGTTCGACGTGGTTGGCGATGTTCACGGCTGCCTCGACGAGTTGCTGGCGTTGCTTAATCTTATGGGGTATCGAATTGATATGGCACCGGACCATTTCGGTATCCCACGACCGCGTGTCGAGCCACCGCCGGGCCGAAAATTGCTTTTTGTGGGTGATCTGGGCGACCGAGGACCGAATACGCCGGGAGTGTTACGGCTGATCATGGATATGGCGCGGCGTGGGCAGGCGATGAGTGTGTTGGGCAATCACGACAACAAATTGCTACGCAAGCTGCGCGGCAACAATGTCCAACTGACACACGGATTGACCCAAACCTTGGAACAGCTCGAACACGAACCGCCGGAACTTGCCGACGCCATTCGCGATTTTTTGGAGACGTTGCCAACGCACCTGGTTCTCGACCGGGGCCGACTGGTCGTGGCACACGCCGGATTACGCGAAGACTTGCACGGCCGGGTCTCGCCGCGTGTACATAGTTTCGCTTTGTTCGGCGACACGACAGGCGAGACGGACGAGGCTGGATTGCCGATCCGTTTGAACTGGGCAGCGGACTATCACGGAGCGGCTTTGGTGGTGTATGGACATACGCCAACGGCGGAGGCGTGGTGGCAGAATCAGACGGTGAATATCGACACGGGATGTGTGTTCGGTGGGCGACTGAGTGCGTTGCGGTATCCCGAGCGGGAGGTGGTGTCCGTGGCGGCGAGACGGAGATACGCTGAAGCGGCGCGAGCGTTTTTGACGCCAACGCCTCCACAGGGCTTGTGAGAACAGGTTTATGGTGATCGCCACGGTCAATATCTAAATAGCTTTAAGCTCTTTAGGACTGGCTCCGATCGACGGGGTCAATTTACCTCATTAATTAGGAACAAATTTTTTAGTTAGTACCAACTAGATGAGGTCATTTTTTTCTTTCATTCGTCCCCTATACAAATTTACGACTAACGATAACAACATGCATATTGTCACCACCGTTCAGCGCTTAGAAACGCAGGAGCATCGTCGAGGCGATGTTCACCCGCCTTGCTCTGTTCGCTCGCGCTGTTGAACGATTTTTGCATCATTTAGCAGGTTTTGTTTATTTGCCTTCCGCCTGTTGTTTCGATACATGGGAAGACAGGGTCGGTGGTGTCGGCCCATCCTGAATGACGACATTGTTTGACGCCCAGAAAAAACCGACAGAATTGACAACAATTGATCTTCCGTTGCCGTTTGTACCATTTTGGTTTGGCTGTTCTCGACCATTTCTGTTAATTCCTAGAAAAACCAGATGATCGATGGAACCGTGGCGATCAGAATCGCTCCGATCACCCGCACCAGCCAACGCTTCCACATGTTACTGCTCTCCATGACATGCCCCTCTAGTTTGGTGATGCAATTCCAAGCAGTCTGATGGTATAATTTTTGTTGTTCTTCATGAGAGCAATTCTAGGAACAGAGACCTTACCACATCGTATATTGATTGACATTGTACAACGACGCCGAACCTCTTGATTGTGTCAAGGACGTGCTCTCGTTTAATCCCTGAATCTTCGCCCTATTCTCTTTTTCAAGCAAGGTATTTTCTTCTTCACGTTTCTAGAATTCTACTCTGATCGGCCCTCTCAGTACCAATATATCTGTCTTTCGCTCGTGCGTTTGCCTATTCTGGTTCTCAATGACCTTCCGTCCGACTGGCCAAAATAACCACTGTATTCCCTAGATGCAATCATGGATCGTACCTCCCTCGCCACTCTTCTAACGTCCAACGGACAAACGATTCTGGCCGAAGCGATGGCCTTGGCTCCCGACGAAACGACCTTTCTGGCCTGTTTCACCAAACTGGAAAAACGCGCGTCCCGTGAACTGGCTCGCACGGCCGTCGAAACCGCTATGCTCCGCCGTCGGGCAACGGTGAAATTTAGCCAAGCTCTTTCCATGTATTTCACTCGCGAGGCCCTGGAACAAGCGACCAGCGAACCCGTCGCACGCCATCGAGCGCGACGCTTTCACGGCCGCGTTTTGGAGATCGGTTGCGGTATCGGTGGCGATACGCTCGCCCTTGCCGGCGTCGCCTCCGTCACTGCCGTCGATCTTGATGGTCTACGCCTCGATATGGCACGAACCAACGTCGCGGCCTACGGCACTACCGCAGAATTCGTCGAAGGCGACGCCCTTACCTTGGCTCCTGCTTGCGATGCCGTCTTCGTCGATCCCGACCGCCGTGTTGGAGGGCGTCGGCAACTATCGGTCGAAGCCTGTGAACCGACTCTCAGCGCGGTGCGTCAACACTTCGCCGGGCGCCCCCTGGCAGCTAAGTTGGCTCCTGGCGTGCCAATTCACGAACTGCGAACCTATGACGGCGAACTCGAATTTGTATCACTCGATGGCGAATTGAAAGAGTGCGTGTTGTGGATCGGCTCGTGGGCCACTGCTCGCGTTCGCGCTACCGTATTGCCCACCGGCGAAACGCTGGCTGGCGATTGCTCGACCGAACCACCGCCCCCAGATGCGGTTGGAGCCTGGCTCATCGACCCTGACCCGGCCGTTATACGGGCCGGGCTGGTTGGCGATTTAGCGGCTCGTCTCCACGCGTGGCCCCTGGATGCGTCGGTTGCCTATCTGACTGCCGACGCCTGGGAACCGACGCCGTTCGCCCGTGCTTGGCCGGTACGCGATGCCATGCCGTTGCACCTCAACACGCTACGCGATCACTTACGCACGGCAGGCGTCGGCCGGGTCAACGTGCTTCGGCGTGGCGTACCGCTCGACCCGGACGACCTGATACGGCGGCTGAAGCTCAAAGGCCACGGCGTCGCCAACCTTGTACTGACTCCTCACGAGGGCCGACCATGGGCCATTATCTGCGAAGCGTAAGACGGCCTCAACGGCCAACGTCCAGCGTGAAGCTCTTTGCAAGCTTTCGTTCAACATAGGCTGCGGCTACTTTTTGATATGCAGCTTTAGCCGCGTCCGCGTCGAGCGTTTGACCGACCGCGTTGATCGGCGAAACGATTTCGAGCCGTCGCGGTGCCAGAGACGCGGCCAGTTCGGGTAGATCGTACACCGTCAGAACACCCGGGACCACCTGTGTCAATTGATCGACAGCCAACGGCGTTTCCACAACGTTCGTCCACGACACCAGCGGACGTTCCAGCCGCACACTTTGAACCCGCGACGACAGGGCGGCAGCGTGCAACACCACTTGCGCCCCCTTGCCGATACCGATCAATTCGACGTTTTCGTCTCGTTGGGCAATCACTGCGAGTAAATCGTGAACGCGCTGACCGAGCAAAGGCCGGTTCAGGTGCAGCGCGAGAAATGATTCGCGCATGTCGGCCCCGAAGTAGCCCGCGGCTTTCGGCTTACCCCAGCCGCGAACCTCCAAGGCCAACCGCCGCCGGTCGGACTTTTCCAACGCTTTGTCTCCGGCTTCCAGTCCGTCTTCGTGAACGATGATCACCAGCGGACCTTTGCCGTCGGTCAGCCGTCCGCGAACCGTCAAACCCGCTTCGGTCTGATAGTTGAACGTGGTGCCGTCGTTTGTTACCTTGGCCGCTGCGACCGGCAGCGTCAGCCCCAACGCACGGGCGATAGCGTCGGGCTTGGCTTCTGGTCGTCCCGTGGCCAATTCTTTCGCTCGTCGGATGTTCAGGCCGAATGTCGAAACGCCCTTGAGATCGTCCACGACTTGCCCTGTGCGCGTACACGCCAGTTGGTCGTCTTTGATCAAGCTCATCTCGTTTTCAACGATGGCCCGATCTTGTCCGGCCAACCAACGGAGCATCCAGCGGGCCATCCCTTCGCGATGTTCGCGAGGATAGCCATGCTTCGTGTTCGATTCCAGAATGTCGAGTCGTTCGGGATGCCCCATCAGGGTGTAGAGCCGTTTAGCCTCGCGAAAAGCGGTCCAGGTTCCCTGGATGTCGAAGAAATCCCCCGTTGCGGCACACACCAGGGTCGGACGTGTCGCCCGCAAGGTGATGTAATCGGCGTGATCCATGCCGAAAGCGACCTGCCCCGTGATGTTTTGCTCGGCGTCCTGTGGGCCGAGCGTGGCGAACAACCGCTCTAGCGTCGTGATGTAGCACGACGGAGCCGCCGCCGCGATGCGGTCGTCCAGCGCCATCAGGTACGAAGTGAGCGTACCTCCGCCGGAACAGCCGGTACAGCCGATTTTCTTGGCATCTATTTCGGATCGGCTGGCTAAATAATCGAGGCTCCGCAACCCGTCCCAGATGCGATACGTCGCGGTGCTGGAACCGACGAGCAGCGCGCCGACACCAACGAGCGTGTGTTCGGTCGTCGTGCCGGGCACAACGGCCAGCCCCTTGTCGTTGAGTAGTTGCCGCCGTTCGCCTTGGCCGATGGGATCGTAGGCCAAGGCTGCGATCCCGTTCATCGCCAACAGAATGCAGCCGCGTTGCACGTATTCCGCCGCCTTGCCGTTGACACTGTGGCCGATAGGCATCAGGACACCAGGAAACGGGCCTTTGCCTGCGGGAAGATAGAAGTTAGCGGTGACGTGGTGATTCGGACGACTTTCGTAGATGACTTTCTCGATGGTGTAGCCGTTCGCCTTGATGGTGCCGACAACGCGAGCGTTCAGAGGCGTTCGCTCGGGGAATCCTCCTAAAGCCTCGATGAATTTCGACCGCAGAGCCTTTTGCCGTGTCTGGATCTCGGCCGACGTTTTCAGTCGGCCCACTAGGGCGCGACGAGCGTCAAAGTGTTTCTGGCACTCGGCCATCAGAAAAGCGCGTAAGTCCGGCAAGGAGTCTGTGTCAACGGCCCGTGCGCCGGTAGGGGGCGCGGCCAGGGACAGGACGAGCATCGCAGTCAAGAGGTTCATGATGGCCATCCCCGAGGTCACTTGTTTTTTGCAATTTGAGCCAGCATGTCAAGCAATTCGTTGGTAATCAACACGGAGGCATCTTCCTGAACGCGATTGGTGCCCAGCCACGTCTCGTAGCCGCCCAGTTTGTGTTGTTCCGGCGTTGGCAGATAGCCGTTGTATCCGTTGGCCAACCCCACGACGATGGTACGGGAAAAGGGACTACGTTTTTTGAGGTCCAGACCGATTTCTACGAACACCTCAAACGGAATGGCACAAATAGCAATATCACCGATCCGCACGACCTGAAGCACCGCCTTCAACTTCTCGCCGCCCGACGCCAACGCCACCGCTCGGCCCGCGTACGCTCGCGCCAAGGGAGGCAGTTTCTTGTCATCTTTTTCGGCCAGCACTTCTTTGGCCCGGTCGAGTTGTTCCTTGGTCGGTCGGCGTGTGGTCAGCGTTAATTCGCGTTGGTTCATGCTCAAACGCACGTCACCGCGATACGGGTCCATCTTCCGCTCCGCGTGCCATGCGGCATCGGCGGCCTTGGCGGCGACCAAGCGCATTTGCTCGAAAGGCTCGCGCGGCGGGCGCACGCTACCGAACGGAATGTTATTGATGTCGCCAGACGTCCCGTTGGTCATCATAGCAACGAACTCTTCCCCAGCTCGCAAACGCGAAGGCATTACACGAGCGAACTCGCCGAAATAGTCCGCCGACACGCCGCCGCTGGTCTGTCCGCCGACATAGTGCAGCGAGTAATTCGCGTACAGGGCCAATGGTCGTTTCGTCTTGGCGTCGCGCAGGCTCAGGACGCTGACATCGGGATCGGTCGGCCCGGCAGGATGCGACAAGACCGTCGGATCGGTTCCGGGGTTCATTTTTACCAGGTCTTTGCCTCCGAATGGATTGAGCGGCATTTTTCCCGGTTTGAGGAACCAGCGACGATTAAACACCTCTTCCGGTAGAGCGTGCGTTGCCGCCCCGAGCGTCGCGGGCCGACGATTGGCCCCGGCCTTGGTAATAGCCTGGACGATGCCGTCGATAACCACCTGACGATAGGCGACTTCGGGATCAGGATATGTTCCGGCAAGATGCTCAGTTTGCGTGCAGCAAGGAGTTTGGCCTCGTCGCACACTTCGCGAGCCACGCCCAGATTATCGACGAGAACCAGCGCGACGGTTAGCGAGCCGTCATCGAGAACGATGGCGCGAACGTATAATGGGTCATGGGCTTTCTTGGCAAGGTTCTCGTTGAAGCCGCCCGGCATATTGAGCGGAAACTCCTTCGGCGTAATGTCCACAGCGGCAGCCCCGGCCGCGATTCGGGAACCAGAGGCTAAGCCCCCCTCGCCGCCACAGCCCCCCCTCAGCCCGGCACGCAGCGACAGCGGATCGGCAGCGAAGAGGCACAACGCAAGGAAGATCGTCATGATGGACTCCGGATAACAGCCAAACGATTCCAACGTGTCGCGACACGGTCAAACAGCCAATCAGTGCGACGGAGACAAGACCGGCGTTAGGATAGGGGAACGGTAGCACGTCGGAAATCGCTCGTTTGCATAAAAAACCGGGGTGTTCACACACTCCGCTCCCCTATGACCGGGGTGTTTACACACCCCGCTCGCTTATAACCGAGTGGGGCGTTGACACATCCCGCTCGCCGCTCGTACATTAACCCCACAACCAAGCCTTCCCGCATCGAGGACCATCCCGTGTCGCACTCCTCCGCTCCCGCTAATGTTCCACCTCCACAGAAGTTCACCTTTCAAATCTGGCTCATCCTGATCATCGCCTCGATTGGGTTCGCCTTCGATATCTACGAACTTCTCATGTTACCGCTCATCCTGCGGCCCGCACTCACCGATTTCGGCATCCCGCCGACTTTGATGCTCGATGGGGTCCCCACACCCAACCCCGACTTCAACAAGTGGGTGGGCCTCCTGTTCTACGCTCCGGCTTTCGCCGGCGGTATCCTCGGCCTACTAGGCGGCTATATGACCGATTATTTCGGCCGACGAAGCGTTTTGACCTACAGCATTCTTCTGTATGCTGTCAGTGCTTTCCTAGCAGGATTCAGCACGGGGCCGTGGATGCTGCTAATTTTGCGTTGCACGACTTTTGTTGGTGTGTGCGTCGAGTTCGTCGCGGCGGTCGCTTGGTTGGCGGAGTTGTTCCCCAATCCGCACCAACGCGAAAACGTCCTGGGCTACACGCAGGCGTTCTCCTCCATCGGTGGGTTGCTCGTGGCGACGGCTAACTCGTTGGCCGTCGCCTTAGCCGCCGCCGGACAATTGCCAACCGTGGTCATGCCCGAATTTCTCACCGGACTGGTCGGGCCGATCCAGATTATTTCTGACGACTCGTTGCCGTGGCGCTACACACTCATGAGCGGCCTAATCCCCGCGATTCCGCTAATCGTGATTCGGCCCTTCTTGCCGGAAAGCCCCGCCTGGGCCAAGAAAAAAGCGGAAGGCAAGCTCAAGCGGCCCAGTTTCGCTGGATTGTTCTCACCGGAACTACGGACGACGACCATCGTCACGGCAATCATGTTTGCGTGCAGCTATGGGGCGGCGTTCGGTGCCATCCAACAAATGCCACAAATCGCGCCGGGATTGACGAAGGATGTGGCCGAGTACAGCGAGAAAATCAAGAAAGGACAGGAAAAGGCCAACCTCCTGCGCGAAGAACGCGGCGAGAAAACCAAGCCGGTCGCCAAGGGCAAACAGTTAGAGAAACTCGCCGAACAAAAGTTGGCCAGCGATTACACCAAGGTTCAGGAAATCGGTGGTCTGATCGGGCGATTCCTGCTCGCGGCTCTGGCCGTGGTGATCGTCAGCCGTCGAGGGCTGTTGCGATTGTTCCAGGTTCCGGGCCTGTTGATGATGCCGCTGTTTTTCTGGTTCTTCCTGACCATCGAC
>RGDT01000116.1 GCA_009918525.1 Planctomycetia bacterium | reverse complement strand
CCATCGACATCAGCGACAGCGCTGGCGGTCTCACCGTCACCTCGGCCACCACCAACAACGGCGCTATCACCCTCAACGCTACCGCCGGCGACTTGACTCTCACCACCGTCACCGCAGGTGGCTTCGGTAGTGTCACCGCCTCTACCACCACCAGCGGCAATGTGACGGTTGTTACCCTCACGGCGGGCGGGGCCGTCACGGTTACTTCCGCCGTCAACCTCAGCGTTCTCAATTCAGCCAGCATCACAGCCGGCAACAACGCTACCTTGACACTCAACGCCGACACTGACACCATCGGTAGCCCGCCCGGCTCCACCGTCAGCGGCACCGGGGCCAGCGTTACCATCTTAGGCACTTTGTCCTTCGGCTCCGGCAACAGCGGCTACGTTATCATTAACACCGGCGATGCCGCCGATACCGTCGCTCTCTGGGATGGTACCAATGGGGCCACCATCAACGCGGGCACCAACGGAACCGTAACGATCAACCTTAACGGCGGCAACGATACCGTCACCGTAGGTAATAGCACGGGAGGAGCGTCCATCTCCGCCGGGACAGCGAGCACCGGCGGAACGACTCTCAATGGCGGAAATGGCGAAGATAACTTCTATGTACGCGGCACCGCTACCACAATCACTACCATCAACGGCGACGCTCCCGGCTATGAGGTCTACCCAAATTCAAAGGCTGATGTTCTCCATTTGGACACAGGCGGACTCAGCGGCGTGAGTTTCACCCTGATTGGCATCGCCGCTGGCTACGGTTCTTCTACCTCGGGTCGCAGTGTTTTCCTTACAGGTGTTGAAACGGGCTTTGTCGATGCTAGCAGCTCAGGAGGATACGATCTAATCGTTGATACGGATTCATCTTTACTGCCCGACGCCTTTCGACTCAAGAACCTCAACGGTGCTGCCGCTAATACCATTACGATTAAACAAGAACCCAACATACCGGGGCGGCTCGGAGTGTTTTTCAACACATTGCCAGTCGCGGGATACTCGGATCAACTGAGTTCGTCAACGATCAAATCGATTTCAATCCTCGGATCAAATCAAAACGACACGCTCAATGTGGATCTATCCGAGTTGAACGTCATCGGGGGTGGCATCTCCTTCGACGGCAGCACCGGCACCGATGATTTGAACATCCTTTCGGGCACCACCACCAAGATTACCCACAATTTCACCAACGCCAGTGACGGCAATGTGGTCTTTAGCGGCTCCAACAGCGGCGACATCAACGGCACCATCACTTACACCAATCTCGAACCCGTTACCTCTACTGTCACCGCCCAAACCGTTGATTTGGTCTTCAATGGTGGCACCGAAACCATCGCCGTCTCCGCCTCCGGCTCGCAAACCATGGTCGATTCCACGCTCAGCGAAAGCTTCACCTTCAACAACCCCTCCGCCACTCTCACCATCGACGCCGGCACAGGCAACGACACGATCAACGTCACCGGCCTCGGCTCTGGTTTCGCCGCCAATCTCTCCATCACCGGCGGAGCCTCGGGCACCGACACCATCAACGTCAATGGGGCCATCTCCACCGTCGGAACCATCGAACTCATCGCCACTAATGTCAACTCCTCGTCATCGGGGACCATCACGGCCACCGGCGGCCTGACTGTTGACGTCACGGGTACCACCGGCAACATGGCCGGAGTCATCGCCGGCGCGGGTAACTTGATCAAGAACGGCACGGGCACGCTTACCCTCTCGGCGGTCAACACCTTCAGCGGCACGACCACCATCAACGCCGGTACGTTGACCTTGAACCAAAGCGGCGGTAACGCCCTTCCGAATAGCAACGCCGTCACCATCGTGAGTGGTGCTACGCTCAATCTGGGCAAGAGCGAAACGGTCGGCAGTGTGGCTGGTGCGGGCAATATCACCCTCAACACCTTTACACTTACCACCGGCGATAGCACCGACACCACGCTCAGCGGCGTCATCAGCGGCACGGGTGCTTTGGTCAAACAAGGTACCGGTACCTTCACCCTGTCCGGTACCAATACCTACACCGGCACAACTACGGTCAACGCCGGTACGCTGACCGTCAGCGGCACGCTTTACAACGGCACCACCGGAGCCGTCAACCTGGCCAACGCAGGCGTTACCCTTAACGGTACGGGCACGATCAACGGCCAAGTGAGCGTCTCGGCCAGCAACAACACCAACCAGACCAAGATCGACGCCGTCACCATCAACGTTCCTAGCAGTGGTACGGGTATCACCGTCCCCGCGGGTGTCACCTTCGCTCAGATCGGCACCACCAGCGGCGTCACCATCAACGGCGGTGGGGCCACCTCGACCGGTATCCTCGTCCAGGGTAGTGCGAAAATCTTCGACAGCACCATCCAGGGCCAAAACACCGCTGCCGATGTCAACGGCGGTATCGCCGCCTTCCAGGGCAACACCTTCACCCCTGGTAGCAGTGGCACCTTTATCACCGGTCTTAAAATTCGCGGTGGAGCCATCGTCGATGCTGGGCAATTGCCTGCTTCTTACGCCTCCTTGGCCAACGGACCTACCGGCAACAAGGGCTACTACGGCGACATCACCGGGCTGTTCAGTGGCGGAACCCAACTAGGGACGACCGGCCATAGCACCGGCGGCAACACCTTCGGCACCTCGGCCAGCCCGTTCACCCTCGACACGGCTACCAGCGGTGCTGCAAGCCCCGGACCCAGCGGCTCTCAGGCCATCCGCAACCTTAACACCGGTTCCCGCAGCCTGGCATTCTCCGGTGGTGTCGAACAATCGGCCAGTTATGGAGCAACCGGACCGTTGTTGGGCCGCATGGATGTACCCGCTCAGGAAAACACTTGGAATGGCAACTCCAGCTTGCCTATCTTCCAGATCGAACAGTTGGTTTATCACGATCTCGATTCCAACGCTGTTGGATTCGTATCCTACGGCAATTCTTCGGCTCCCGCTCCCTCTGTAGTCGGCAATGTTGGCTATATGGCAACCACGGATAGCCGTGTCACTAACCCCGCCATGGTAGGTAGTGGAACTTTTGCCGCGGGTTCTACCCAATCCGGTCAAAAGTCAACCATTCGCTTTATTGAGGTGACCTTCAGCAGTTATGCCTTCCTCGATCCGAACTTGCAATCTCCCACCACCAACCGTGGCGTGAATCTGTTGCAACTCAATGGCCCAGGTTATACAGGTCAGCCTCGCCTCATCACCGTCAACATTGCTCGGTCCTCCTATAACCGCAGCAACGGCCAATACACGGTCACCTACAGCTTCAGTGGGGCAGGCATCGAGTACGCTTCTCTGGAGGACGGCAACTACAGCCTCAAGTTCAACCAGGCAGCCATTCAGGGAGGTGGAAACACTAACGCCGCGTTGTTCCATCGCATGTTCGGAGACGCCAACGGCGATCGCCAAGTCGATAACACCGATTCGGCTGTCTTCCAGGCGTCGTACCGTTCCCGTATCGGATTGGCAGTGTACAACTCAGCCTTCGATTATATGAACAACGGTTTGGTTGATAGCGTGTCATACTATCAATTCCTCCGACGCTACAAGCTACGCATGAGTGCTGACACTGGGGCGGTTTCAAATATCCCCTGATAGTGCTGAAGCGTGCGGGAATTAGCTGGATTCCCGCACAGCCAGAGTTATTTTCAGCCCAACAATTTGGGTATCTTTTTTGGGATGATCCAGTAAGAATTGTGGTCACCCTCTGTTGCGGAGCAATGTCGTCTGTCCGGGGTCGAAACCGAGCAGACGATAAGGCGGGGCCAAGACGTGATGCGGACGATAACGCCGTCTTCACGCATGTTCTCCACAAGCGTTCGTTTCGCCCACCACCTGCCCTTTTTGCATTTCACCACCGGCCAAAAAAGCGAAATTCGCATACATCGATGCCTCGAACAGTCGTGGGGATCGGCTTGAACTCACCGGGATACTCGGCCGGGATGTCGGGTTTCAGATCGTACATGTCGATGTGAGATGGACCACCCGGAAGATAGACCATGATCAGCGATTTTGCTCGCTCTGGTCGCGATGCCCCTGGTTGAGAACTCCATAAACCGCCGAGTCTCAATCCACCCCTTGCTTGTGCGCCAAGACGCACTACGTCTCGGCGTCCAAAACAGAGATCAAGCTAATTGATGATGTTGTGCCGTTGGTATCGGATGAGTAGTTTTCACCATATTCCGATTCAGATTTTAACCTGATTTACTTATCGGTATTTCCTGGGTCTGTAGTTTCAGTGGTTTTCTTGGGCACTTCGCAAACGGCTAGAACCGAATAACCACTTTCCCAAAGTGTGCCCCGGATTCCAGATAACGCAGCGCATCAAGGCTCTGGCCGAACATGAACACACGATCGACCACCGGCCGCAGCCCAGCAATTTCGATTGCGCGATTCATTGCCTCGAACATCGTTCGTGACCCAACAAAAATACCGGTCATCCGAACAGCCTTCATCAATATCGGTACCGGATTGAACTGGCCGTATCCTGATAGTACACCGATCAACGCGATGTGTCCGCCGGTGCGAATCGCCCGAAGGGATTGCGACAAAGTACCAGCCCCGCCAACTTCGATAACGTGATCAACGCCTCGTCCGTGCGTGAATTTACGAACTATATCGCCCCACTCATTTTCGGTGCGATAGTTGATCGCTTCACAGGCACCCAAAGCACGTAACCGAAGCAGTTTGTCATCACTGGAGGACGTAGCGATCACCCGAGCGCCGGTCATTCGAGCGAATTGCAAGGCGAACAGCGAGACGCCACCGGTTCCTTGAACCAGAACCGTATCGCCAGCCTTGATCCCGCCCACCATTAACCCATGCCATGCGGTCAGCCCAGCACAGGGCAACGTAGCGGCTTCTTCGTCGCTGAGATGAGCCGGGACGGATACCAACGCTTCCTCCCGTAATACGGCATATTCAGCGAGTAGCCCATCGACCGCGCCGCCCAAAGCAGTCTTAGCCTTAGTATCAGTCAGTTCGCCTTCGATCCACCCGGGCACGAAAGCAGCCGCAACGCGACAACCGACGGCGAAGCGTTTCGCGTTCGGCCCGACTTCCACTATCTCGCCCACGCCATCGGATACCGGAACAAGCGGCAACGGTAATCGCGGGTTATAGGTACCTTTGATTACCAACAAATCGCGATAGTTCAGCGATACGGCTCGCATCCGCAGCAACACTTCACCCTGCCCCAGCTTGGGTATCGGTCTTTCTGTCAATACCAGATGATCCAGGCCGAACCCGTTGCGAATCTCGTAGGCTTTCATGGCCGTGTCCTCACTCGCTCCAGCGTTTGAACAAATTGTGTTCGACACCGAGTTGATCACACACCCGAGCAACCACGAAATCGACCATATCTTCGATAATTCGCGGTTTGTTGTAAAAACCCGGCATTGCAGGTAGGACGACCGCCCCGGCTTCGGCACAGGCCAACAGGTTTTTAAGTTGCACGATGCCTAAGGGCGTCTCCCGAGGTACCAGAATAAGCTTGCGGCGTTCTTTGAGATGAACATCGGCGGCGCGGTGAATCAAATTGGAACTGGTGCCGTGTGCTATCGCTGATATCGTTCCCATGCTGCACGGGCAAACGGCCATGCCAGCCGTCAGAAACGACCCAGAAGCGATGCCGGCGCGGAAGTCGCGGAAGTGGTGATAGTGGAGACGAGAGGTATCGCAATCGCCAAGCAACGACGCCGGGTCGAAAGGATCAAGCCGCACTTCACGTCCGAGTTCGGCCCGAAACACTTCACTTGCCGCAGGGCTGATCGTCAAATGTACGGTTCGCCCCGACTGGAGTAAGATTTGCAACAATCGGACGCCATAGGGCGACCCGCTCGCTCCAGTAATCGCGACGACGAGATCGGTGGCGGCCATCGGCATCCTCCAGGGGGGCGAAAGATTCTAGAAAAATCGGCACGGCTCACGTTTGCGGCGGTTCAAGTTGCCCGCACGATTCGAGACGTTTGTAAAGCCATAATGAATAGAAGACGGGAACGAATGCCATGCCGAGCAAAACAGGCAACGACCATAACGGATTGAGCGGCGTAAACAAAACAAGTAACCCCATCACGCCGCCCACAACAAAAGTCCAACCAGCCATGCGGTGGGTAGCGTTCCAAACTTTCTCGCTGGCCATCGTCCACGGCGTGCGAATGCCCACAAAAAAGTTACGGCGTACTTGACTCATGACTTGTCCCATCGCTGCGAAGATAACATGCATTCCCGCCATCATCCAACGCCCGATGTCACTGATTTTTTGCATTTGTGCTAACAGGATGATGATATGCAGATAAACCATGAGGGCCACAACAAGGAAGATAATATATTCAAAAGCGGGGCGAAAAGTCTCAACCTGATAATTCGTTGGGGACAAATAAGGTATCACTCGACTGATAAAAAGAAAAAAAACTACGATAGCGGGCATGATCACTATCGATCCGATGATGGAATCTCGCGGCACCCAACCGTCAGGCTTCCCAGTGACCCCCCAGTGTATAGGTACGAGATCAAGCAAAAGCGTTTCGCGGTACACGATTACATATATCGTCACCGTAACACTGACGAAAAACAATAGTAGCGATGACATAAACCAACGGCTCATCGCGTCTCCTATCGTCAAGCCTACTTCACGGGCAGATCCTTGGGAAGTTTTGGGGCTTTTCCCCGCCGGTGGCCAGAAAAAAGCGGTCGCCGATAGCCCCAGCGTCAATGTTCAACGCGGGATTACTGTCTGCAGTGAACTGCGCAGAATTGAGCGGTTTCCAACTGTCAGCGATCTTAACCCAACCGGCTCCGAATAGGGCACGGCGTTCTTTGGTGAGCGAAACTTTGTCACGTTTGAAGTCTTCGATGAAGGAATACAATCCACGTAGACCCCGTCCGCTCGGTGTTGAGAAGGTCGTCATGTGAACCCATCTTTGGTCATTGGGATGGTAAAAATAGCCTGCGAATTGTGTACGCTTGCCTTCGGGCTTGGCTGTCACCATAAAGCGATAGGTTTCCCCAGCCTTCCAATCAAAGTCGTAAAAAGACTGCCCTCCTGTGCCTTCGCCTCCAAAACGTCCAACGCGAGTTTTTTCGTCTTTGTGATGGAGCTTGACGCGTAATTCCTCGGGCAGTTTTTTCTTGTCACCATCGCCTGCATCCCAAACGGAAAACAGAATAAGTTTCTTGCCGTTGCCGAGTTCTTGAATACCGAAGTAACCTTTATTCCAACCGCAGACCATGAAAAAAGTACCGGGGGCTGATTTTTCGACCTGCACCTCGGTATAAAACGCGGTCGCCTCGGTGGCCGCATAACTAAGGTGAACCGAACGGCATGCTTTCCCATCTAGCCGGGCATCAGCCAACACGGGAGCAACGAGCAGAGCAATTAGAAAAAAAGTTCGCATATACTTTCTCGAATGATTTATTGCGATTAATTATGCCTTGATCAAAGAGATCACAATTTCTTTGCCCTCAATCTTCGCCGTTTTGTTCTCACCGACCGGCGTAGAGGCGCGGCCCGTGGCCAGTGTCTCGCCTGCGATGTAACTCCAATTTGTATCTATGGCCTGGCGTAATTCTTCGGCAGTTGTTGTCAGATACAAAGTGATACGATCTTCGATTTGTAAACCGCTCGCCTTGCGCAAGTCCTGCACAAGTCGCACCACGTCGCGGGCCATCCCTTCTGCGGCTAGTTCCGGGGTGATACGTGTGTCGAGAGCAGCTTGAGTATCGCGGTCGGCTACTCCCGCATAGCCTTCCGCTGCGGATACACTGATCACAATATCAGCCGGCTCGAACATGAAATCTCCAAGAGCGAACGGCTCGCCCTTACCCACCCGCCGGGCTAATTCTTCGGCATCCACTGCGGCAATGGCGGCATTGGCTTCCTTGATGCGGGCACCAAATTTACCTTGGTTGCGGGTGTTTAGTTTCGCTTCGTGTTTTAACAATCGCCCTGAAAATAACGTCACTTTTTTGACGTTCAATTCATCCACAATTTGATCCGCGAACCGCTCCACAGCTCGGCGGTCAGCATCGCTACCGGGCTTGACGATCAATTCCGCTAAAGGCTGCCGCACTTTGACCTTAGCAAGATTGCGAGCCGACAATCCAAGCGTCACCAACCGCGCCAGAGCCTCCATATCTTTGACCAACTCGACGTCAGCGAGCGAGATATCCGGCGTAGGGTAGTCACAGTGATGCACACTTGTGGGCACACTTCCTGACGGAGAGACATTGACTACAAGATTCTGGTACATTGTTTCCGTCAAAAACGGTATCACCGGAGCGCAGAGCTTCGACAAGTTCACTAACACAGTGTGGAGCGTTTGATACGCTCCCAGCTTTTCGGCGTCCTTCTCTGGCTTGAAAAACGGCCGTTTATTGCGACGAACATACCAATTGCTTAGCTTGTCATCGACGAATCGCTCAGCCTCCAGACAGAAACTCATTACGTCGAAAGAATCAAAGGCCCTTCGTGCCGTTGTCACCAAGTCTTGCAGATTGGCCAGAATCCAGCGATCCAGATCTCCGCGTTTGGACACCGGCACCGGAGGCAACGTCGGATCGAAACCGTCGAGCCGGGCGTAATTGCAGAAGAAAGCGTAGGTATTCCACAGTTTCAGAATGAAGCGCGAGCGCAGTTCATCCGCCGGTCCGGGGCCGAGGTTGACGTTGGAAGCTGGGGCCTGACGGCAGAACATCCAGCGGATAACGTCAGCGCCCATCGGCTTGTAGCGTCCCTTAATGACATGGAGCGGTTTGCCTTCGAGCGTGACTTGGCCCTCGAACGCCTCAAGATATCCTGCGGGCAAATCTTTCTTCGCCTGTGCATCTACGTTGAGTTTGGGATTACGCGGCACGAACAATTCATAGCCAGTATCGGCCGCACCGTTGAACTCGACCGAGTTACCCTTGGATTTACTCATCTCGTCGCCGTTCTGGTCGCGCACGAGGCCATGTCCGAGCAACACCTTCATCGGCGGGCGGTTTTCCATCATCGTGGACATAGCGAGGATGGCATAAAACCAGTTTCGGAACTGTCCCGGAAAGCTCTCCGTGATGAAGTCGGCCGGGAACCATTTTTCCCATTCGGCGCGATCGCGGTTGTAGCCCATTGTCGAGTAGGGCACGATGCCCGCATCAAGCCAGGGGTTCCCCACATCCGGAATGCGGGACATTAAGTTACCCGTCTTCGGATTACGTATCTTGACCTTGTCCACATGGGGCCGATGTGGCGTTTGGCCCTGGAAGGTCTCCCACCCTTCGATCGCGCGTGCCTTGAGTTCCTCATAGCCACCGATGACTTCGAAATCGCCGGTGACCTCGTCCACCCAGATGGGTAAAGCCAATCCCCAATAGCGCTTCTTACTGATCATCCAATCGCCCATATTCCACAACCAATCGCGTTCGCGTGCTCGTCCGCTGATCGATTCCGGCAGGAACGTGACTTGATCCACGACTTTCATGATCTCGCCGCGAAAGCCCTCTTCGGTGTTGCGCGGTCCCATCCCGATGAACCACTCATCCACGAGGCGATAAAGTAGCTCCGTTTTGCAACGCCAACAATGCGGATAGCGATGAACGTATCGCTCCGTGGCAAATAGTCGTTCGGTCTTTTTGAGGCAGTCGAACACCGCGTCAGCCGTGGAAGGTTCGACGGCATTCTTTCCGGTTAGTGGACCGAACCCCTCGACAAAAACGCCGGATTCATCCAATGGAGCGACCGGGGGTAAATGGTTGTCCTTGCCCCAGGTAAAGTCGATCTGGCCACACCCCGGTGCGCTGTGGACGATGCCGGTTCCTTCGCTCTCGGTCACGTCCGCGCCGCCACTGACCACACGATGAGCAGCCGCAGCGCTCACCGAGCCAGTCCAACCGCGCTGTTGCGCGACGCGGGCCACTTCAGCGGGAAACCCACCAGGATACTGCTGTGCGGGTAGGTCGTCGAAAGGCCCGGCGTAGCGTAGTCCGAGCAGTTGTTCGCCTTTGACCTCACCTACAATCTCGAAACCCTCTTTGCCCGCTTTTTCCTTGAAAATCTGTTCGATGCTCTTGAGGTGCGGCACGCCTTCGATCCAGGCCCGTTTTCGCTTGGCTCCGGCGGCATTGGCTCCCGATTCCTCCTCGTCGCCGCCGGACTCCATTCGATTGAGTTTGAACGCACCCTTAGCCACGATATACAGTTCGCCTTTGAGCCGAACTCGCAAATAGGTCAGTTCGGGATTGACTGCCGCTCCGACGTTGCTCGTCAGCGTCCACGGCGTTGTCGTCCACACCAGCAGGTTTTCGCCTGGAGAATCCAATAAAGGAAACTTAACAAACACCGCACGATGTTCGACGTCCTTATACCCCTCCTTAATCTCCTGTTCCGAAATACCGACCCCGCAGCGACCGCACCACGGCATCGCATCGTAACCGCGATAAATCAGCCCCTTTTGATGGCATTTCTTGAGAAACGCCCAGATCGTGTAGTTGTTTTCCTCAGCCATGGTGAAATAGGACTTACGTTGGCCGCACGGTTTTTGCCAGTCGGCGTCAGTACGGTCCCAGTCCATCCAGTAACCGAGACGAATGGATTGGTTTGTTTGCACACGGGCGAAAGTATCGACGCGATCTTTGCATAACTGGACGAATCGGGCAACGCTAGCATCACGATCGCCCGGTATCAGATTCTCGATGTCGCGTTTGGTCTTCAAGCCAAGCTGCTTTTCCACCTCGACCTCGACCCACAATCCCTGACAGTCGAAGCCGTTTTGATACCGCAGACACTGCCCAAGCATGGAGTGATAACGCTGGTAGGTATCCTTATAAGTGCGTCCCCAGGCATGATGAACGCCCATCGGATTATTCGCCGTGATGGGACCGTCGAGAAAGGACCAGCGCGGGCCGTTGGCATTCTTGCGCCGCAGGGCGTCAAATGCGTCGGTGCGATCCCAAAGCTCCAGGACGGCTCTCTCGTGAGCAGAAAAATCGGCTTGTGTCTCGACCTTCTCGAACGGCATCGCGTTTACCCTCGCTCGAACATCATCTAAAGTATTTTAGTAATACAGACCCAAAATAAGCAGACGTTGGCGCGAGGTGAGGTGTCGCCGCCTGATTTGGGAATCGATGCCAAGACGCTAATAAAGATGGATAAACCGCTATGACCACTAGACGCCGGTCAAACCAGAAAAGACTCTCTTGTGGTTCTTCCGCGGCGTTCCTAGGGTCTGAGCAGTTTATCTTCTTCGTTCCTACTTTCTGCGGCACACCTAATGAAGACCGGCCTGGAAATCGTTAATTTAGGCCCAAAATTTTATCCATCCGAGCCGACACGTCAGCGAGCCATTTTTCGTCACCGCCCGCGACCTCGGCCGTCGCCCAACCATCATAGCCGACTTCGGCCAGAGCCTTGAGAACTTCGGGCCAGTTCTCGCTACCTTCCCCGATGCCGACCTGAAAACCCTTCCAGTCATCCTTCGCTGCCTTAGCTTTTTCGATGCTGTAGCCCTTGAAATCGAACTTCAGCATCCGCTTGCCGAGTTGCCGAATCCATGTTGAGGCCGGCACACCATACTTGAGCATATTACTCACGTCGAAATAGGCTCCGACCCACTTCGACTCGAATTGATCGACGAACTTGATCAACTGTTCCGGCTTGGTGATGAAGTTATTCCACACCACTTCAATTGCGATCTTGACACCGGCCTTTTCGGCATCTGGGATGGCCTTCTTGATCTCGGCCGTCGAACGCTCCCAGCACTGGTCGAAAGTCACATCTTTATTGACGACACCCGGCACGAGCAAGCAAGTGTCGGCCCCGACCTTTTGAGCGTCCTTCAGAGCGTTACGAAGGGCGA
>RGDT01000115.1 GCA_009918525.1 Planctomycetia bacterium | reverse complement strand
ACGCCTCCACCGAATGTGAAGTCGGAGGCTTTTTCGCAGAACTTGCCGATCAAGGCGTCGAAGCGGTACCGGTCTTTGCGGCGCGAGCCACTCCGTACGGAATCGTCACTGCCGACGCTTGGCACAACCTCATGAATCGGCTCGATCAGGAAATTCATCGCGCCGGTCCCCTGGATGGCTGGCTCGTCGCTCCTCATGGGGCCATGGTCAGCGAACCCGAACCCGACGCCGACGGCGCCTGGCTCGCTCGCCTTCGCCGACACGTTGGACCCGTCCCCATTGTCGGCACCCTCGATCTCCATGCCAACCTGTCGGCTCGCATGGTCGCCGCCTGCGATGCGCTGATCGGCTACCGCACCAACCCCCACCTCGACCAGAAGGCACGCGGCCGGGAAGCTGCCTCGCTGCTCGTTCGCACCTTGCGAGGCGAAGTTTGGCCGAAAATGGCGGCAGCGTTTCCTCCGGTGGTCATCAACATCGAACGACAACACACCGACTCCTCACCCTGTCGCACGCTCTTTGCCGCCGCTGATAACGCCTTACGCCAAAGCGGCGTCCTGTCCGACAGTATCCTGCTCGGCTTCCCCTATGCCGATGTGCCGGAAATGGGAGCCGCCGCCATTGCCGTCACCGATGGAAACGACGCCCTAGCACAACAAGTCGCCAACCAACTCGGCTCAACCATCTGGCAACACCGCGAAGAACTGGTCGGCCAACTCATCTCCATCGACGACGCCGTCCGTACGACAGCGACGGCCGCGGCTCCCGTCGGACTGCTGGATATGGGCGATAACGTCGGCGGTGGCTCTCCGGGTGATTCTACTTCTCTGGTTCATGCTTTACTTGCTCAGGGCGTACGTCCGTGCTTCGTCTGCCTCTATGCACCGCAGGTCGTGCGCGCTGCCGGGACGGCGGGCGTCGGTGGACGATTTCGCGCTCGGGTGGGGACGCCGCCGCTGGAAGCCGAATTTACGGTTCGTGGGCTGGCAGACGGGCGCTACACCGATTCCCAGGTTCGCCACGGCGGGCAGACGACCTACGACCAGGGCGCGACCGCTGTCATCGAAACCGATACGGGCTTGACGATCATGGCGACCACACGCCGGGCGGGACCGTGGAGCATTCGCCAACTAACGGCGTTCGGTGTTGACCCCGCGACGTTCCGTGCCATCGTCATCAAGGGCGTTCACGCGCCGTTTGCCGCCTATGCGCCGGTGTGTCCGACGCTGATTCGGGTGGACACACCCGGTACCACGACGGCCAATCTCGACGCGCTCACGTTTCTCAGGCGGCGTCGGCCTCTCTTCCCGTTCGAGCGGACTTTTCCCGAAACCGAGCCGAATCCGAGCCGTAAGCCGTGACGCGCACGATGCGCAGCCGTCGCGGGCGGTTGCGGCTCTGATGCGTGCGTCAGAGCCAGAAGGATTAGGGAAGGCGATAAGAACATCGTCATGAAAACTTGTAAAAGTTGCTCTGGTCAAACGGTCCCCAATCGCGAGAATACGCTTACCACGATCGGGAGAAAAGCGACGGCCATAAACACCCAAGGGTTGGGGTTGTGTAAGCTTTGCTGAAGGGGTTTGTGCTTTTTTTCACGATCTTCTCGACAGTTTAGGTGAAGACTTGCTATCGGCATGGAAGTTGCTATTAATGCTTGCAATTAGTCAATTATCCGCGTGAGGAAGGCCGTATGCCTCAGATTTTTCACCGCGCCTTCAACACCATTTCTGTGGTGAGTATTCTCGGCGTGGCTGTTTTGGCTGGACTGACAGGCGGTGGGCTGTACCTTCTCGTGCGTTCACCCTACACGACGGGCGTCGGGGTGACTCGCGACCAGCCTATCCCGTTTAGCCACGCCCATCATGTCAACGAACTAGGCATCGATTGCCGCTATTGCCACACGAGCGTCGAAGACTCCAGCTACGCTAGTGTGCCGCCCACCAAGACGTGTATGAACTGTCACTCGCAAATCTGGGTCGGGTCGGAGATGCTCGCCCCCGTTCGCGAAAGCTACCGTACCGACACGTCCATCGAATGGAATCGGGTCCATCGTGTCGCCGAATTTTGTTACTTCAACCATTCGATCCACATTAAAAAAGGCATCGGCTGCGTGTCCTGTCACGGACGCATCGATCACATGCACCTCGTCCGTCAGCAAAATACCCTACTCATGGAATGGTGCCTCGATTGTCATCGCCAGCCGGAAAAATACGTACGACCCCGCGACCAAATCTACAACATGAACTTCAAGCCCCAAGACGCAGGCTACAAGAATCAAGAAGAAATGGGCAAAGCACTGGTAGAAAAATACGAAATTCGCTCGAAAACAAGCTGTAGCGCGTGCCATCGTTAAGAAACGGCCGGGTGTAAAGTCGTTTTATTCTCTTGATCGGGGGATCGAGAGAGCCATGAAACGAAACGATTGAAACTTGAAACATACCGGGACGAAACCAGAAATATGAAGCGAACTCCAATAGACCCTGAATTGTTGCGTGATCGGCTCGCGGCCGAACAGGGCAAACAATATTGGCGCAGCCTCGACGAGCTGGCCGGTGATCCAGCCGTCACGGCGATGTTGCAGCGTGAGTTTCCCGATGGAGCGGCGAACTTCACCGACGCCGTATCGCGCCGCCGCTTCCTGATGCTCATGGGAGCGTCCATCGCACTGGCCGGGGCCACGGGTTGCCGACCACCGACCGGCACCATCCGAGCGCGGACACGAGGATTAGAGAATCAGATTCCTGGTAAATCTCTGTTCTACGCCACCTCGATGACGATTGCCGGTTACGCTACCGGTTTACTGGTTGAAAGTAACGATGGCCGCCCCACAAAGATTGAGGGCAACCCGCAACACCCCGCCAGTCAAGGGGGGACGTCGGCCATTCATCAAGCTTCCGTGTTGGGATTGTACGATCCCGATCGTTCGCAAAGCGTCAGTTTCCGCCAACAGTCGCGCCCCTGGAACGATCTCGTCGAGCTGCTTCGCCGTCGGTTGGCCGACTCCAAGGGAGCCGGCGTGGCTATCCTAACCGACACGGTCAGCTCGCCGACGCTGGCCGCTCAGATTGATGCCTTCCTCAAGGATTATCCGCAAGCTCGCTGGTATCACCACGAGCCAGCCAACTCCGATAATGCGTTGATCGGTTCCGAGTTGGCTTTCGGAAAGATCGTGCACAGTTACGCAAAGCTAGACGATGCGGATGTCATCGTTTCGCTAGGAGCGAACTTCCTCGGCGAAGGACCAGCTCAGTTGGTCCATAGCCGTGCCTTCGCCAAACGTCGCCGCCAAAACGGCAACGAAGTAGGCGGGAAACGCGGGATGAACCGCCTCTACGCGATCGAAACCGATCTCACCATCACCGGCGCGAACGCCGATCACCGCTTGGCGTTGAAACCGTCGGCGATTGAAACCTTTGCCCGGGCGTTGGCCTCCAAACTGGGCCTACCCGTCGAAGCCGAAAAACTGGACGACACTCAGGCCAAATTCGTCGAGGCGGTTGCCAACGATCTGAAGGCACGCCCCAAGGGTTCGACCGTCGTCCTGGTCGGCGATAGTCAACCGGCAGCGGTTCACGCGATCGGCCACGCCATCAACGCTTTACTTGGCAACGCGGGAACGACGGTTGTCTACACCGACCCCGTATTGCCGAACGTGACACCAGCGGTTCCCAAGTTCACCCAATTCGTTGACAGCTTGGCTGCCGGCGACATCGACACACTATTTGTCATCGCCTCCAACCCGGCGTATTCGGCCCCAGTCGATCTCGATGTTGCCCGCTTGCTGGGGGACGAACTAAAGAAACCGGCCGCCAAACGCAAATCGAAGAAAGAATGGCTGGCCGTTCACATGGGTCTCTATTTCGACGAAACGGCTCGGCTATGCCACTGGCACGTACCGCAGTCGCATTTCCTCGAAACCTGGTCCGACGCAACGGCCTATGATGGTACGGCCAACATCGTACAGCCACTCATCGCTCCGTTGTACGACAGCAAGTCGCCGCATGATTTGTTCGCGGCCCTGACCCGTCGCGAGAGCGATTACGACAACCGCTCGGCACTCGATCTCGTTCGCGACAAGTGGAAAAACCTCAGCGAGGATGCCTGGGCCAAGGCATTACATGACGGTGTCATCCCCGAGACGGCCGCCAAGCCAATCACGGTGACGCTCAATGCCAACGAACTTTTCAGCAAACCGGCCATGAAGCCCACGCGGGCGTCCTCCAAGGGTATTGAGCTGGCTTTCGCGGTAGAGCCAGGCGTATTCGACGGTCAGTTCGCCAACAATGGCTGGCTACAGGAATGGCCACGACCATTGACCCGCTTGACGTGGGATAACGCTCTGATGATCAGCCCCGCCACGGCTGAAAAACTTCAGATCGGCACGAAGTTCTTGAGCTTCAAAAGCGGTGGTGAGCACGGCGAACAGATGGCCGATGTCGTCCTCATTAAATCCGAAAAACTTACGCTTGAAGCGGCTATTTGGGTCGTTCCGGGACACGCGGACGATGCCGTTACTCTGCACCTCGGCTACGGTCGGGAACGAGCCGGCAAGGTGGGGAGCAAGCTTGGCTTCAATGCCTACAAGCTGCGAAAGTCCAATGCGTCTTGGTTCGTCGATGGGGTAGAACTCAGCAAGACGGTTCGGTCCTTTTCGCTTGCCTGTGTCCAGGGTCACACGAGCATGGAAGGACGCGACGTCGTTCGCAGCGGCACCCTGGAAGAATACAAGAAACATCCCGATTTCGCGACGGCTCACGATCAACATCCGGGATTCGTGGAAAAGGACGGCCGAAAGATCCCATTGAATCTCTATCCCAAAGAACACCACTACACGGGTTATCGTTGGGGTATGGCCATTGACTTATCGGCCTGCACAGGATGCGGATCGTGCGTGGTCGCCTGTCAGGCGGAGAACAATAGCCCCGTGATCGGCAAGGAACAGGTGGCACGCGGTCGGGAAATGCACTGGCTGCGAATCGACCGCTACTTTGCGACCGGCAATAAAAAAGAAAAACCGACCGACCCGCTGGCCGTTCACTTCCAGCCGGTGATGTGCCAACATTGCGAGGCGGCCCCGTGCGAGTTGGTCTGTCCCGTCGAGGCGACGGTACACGGCGATGAGGGTACTAACGACATGGTGTACAATCGCTGCGTCGGCACCCGATATTGTGCCAATAACTGCCCCTATAAGGTTCGGCGTTTCAACTTCATGAGTTACACGGACTATGACACGCCCAGTCTCAAGATGGTGTATAACCCAGAAGTGACGGTGCGAACCCGCGGCGTGATCGAGAAGTGTACCTTCTGCATCCAGCGCGTTAGCTATGCTCGAATCGAAGCGGCCAAGGAGGCGATGGACGAACTCGATCTTCCGCTGGAAAAGCGAACTCGTCGCGATACGAACGGACCCGACGGTCAGCCGCGTCGCCACGACGATAAGGAAGTACCGCTGATTCGCGATGGCGAAGTGCTATCAGCGTGTCAGACCGCTTGCCCGGCAGATGCTATCGTGTTTGGTGATCTGAACGATAAGAAAAGCCGAGTTCACGCCATGCACGGCTCAACCCTCAGCTATTCGTTGTTGGGTGAATTGGGAACTCGTCCACGTGTCGCGTACCTGGCTGAATTGCGCAACCCGAATCCGGCATTGGAGGCGAAATAATGGCTACGGTGTCGCCTCTCCGTGAGGCTAAAGAAGGCGAAATCATTGCCCCCGGCCACACGTTCGGCTCGGTAACGGACAAGATCAGCGATATCGTTCAAAACGACACGATTGCGATTGGCTGGCTCGCCTCGCTGGCCTTTGCTTTCATGATGCTAAATATCCTGGCCATCTCCGCCGCCTACTTGCTGTATCGCGGTCTGGGTATCTGGGGTATCAACGTCCCGGTGAGCTGGGGCTTTGCAATCGTAAATTTTGTGTGGTGGATCGGTATCGGCCATGCTGGCACGCTGATCTCGGCAATTTTGCTACTGCTGCGGCAGCGCTGGCGAACGAGTATCAACCGATTCGCTGAAGCCATGACACTATTTGCGGTTGCCTGTGCTGGCATGTTCCCGCTGCTACACATGGGCCGACCTTACTTCGCGTATTGGCTCATGCCCTATCCCAACACATTCGGCTTGTGGCCTCAATGGCGTAGTCCGTTGGTGTGGGACGTGTTTGCGGTTAGCACCTATGCGACGGTGTCTTTGTTGTTCTGGTTTGTTGGACTGGTCCCTGACCTGGCTACCCTTCGCGACCGAGCAACCAACAAGTGGACTCAGACCATTTTCGGCCTGTTAGCTATGGGCTGGCGCGGTAGTGCTATCCACTGGCAACGCTACGAAGTGGCTTATGGGCTATTAGCAGCCCTTGCTACGCCTCTAGTTGTGTCGGTGCATACGGTGGTGTCATTCGACTTCGCGGCAGGCATCGTTCCAGGATGGCACACCACGATCTTCCCTCCGTACTTCGTCGCGGGAGCTATCTACTCGGGCTTTGCGATGGTGCTGACGTTGGCGATTCCCGTTCGCCAAGTCTACAACATCAAGGACTTCATCACCACCACCCATCTCGACTATATGGCCCGCATCATGCTGACCACGGGGCTGATTGTGGCCTACGGCTATGGGATCGAGGCGTTCATGGCCTGGTATAGCGCGAACAAATTCGAGGTCGCGGTTATGCAAAACCGCTTCACCGGCGTGATCCGCTGGGAATACTATATGCTCATCTTGTGCAATGTGTTGGTTCCTCAACTATTGTGGTTCAAGTATGTGCGGACGACGCCGAGTGTGTTGTTTGTGATCTCCCTGATTGTCAACCTCGGCATGTGGCTGGAACGCTATGTGATCGTCATTGGCAGTTTGACACGCGATAATCTGCCGTCCAGCTGGGGGCGATATTCTGGAACTATTTGGGATTGGGGTATTTATCTGGGCACCATCGGATTATTTCTGACTCTCTTGCTTATCTTCCTGCGTGTTCTGCCCATGATTTCGATCTTTGAGATGAAAACGCTATTGCCCGAGGCCCATCCGCATGGCCACGGTCATGACACAAAGAACCACGGTCATCAGGAGTCGGTGAAATGAGCGACCCATGGGACCAAAATGCTGCCCTGCCTCCTTTCGGTTTGTTGGCCGAGTTCAAAACGGTTGACGAGCTAGTAGATGCAGCTAACAAAGTAAAGACGGAAGGGTATAAGCAGACAGACGCTTATTCCCCATATCCGGTTGAAGGACTAACCGATGCACTAGGGCACAGCCTGTGGTTGCTACCGCTAGTAGTTCTGGGAGGCGGCCTAGCCGGTGGGCTAGGCGGCTATATGCTCCAATGGTTTACTAGCGTCTACAGCTATCCGTTGATCGTCGCAGACCGTCCGTTCCACAGTTGGCCGGCATTCTTCCCGGTGACGTTTGAATGCACAATCCTGGGAGCGTCGTTGTCAGCAGTGTTTGGGATGTTCGCTCTCAACCGCCTGCCGATGCCGTATCATCCGGTGTTCAACGTGGAGAGTTTCGACAAGGCAAGTCGCGATCGTTTCTTCTTGTGCATCCGGTCGATCGACCCGAAATATGATGCAGTAGAAACCCGCAAGTTCCTCGAGAGCCTCGGCCCGTGCGAGGTGCAGGAGGTTCCCGAGTGATGCGCTGTTTATTGTTTATCGCACTGCTCGCTGCCGCTACTGGTTGTCATCAAAAGATGGCAATTCAACCGTCGTATCGGCCGCAGTCTGTCAGCGATTTCTTCAGCGACGGCCGAACGTCGCGACCGCCTGTGGCCGGTACGGTGGCTCGTGGCCAACTCGCCGTTCGCACCGATACAGTTTTGTACCAGGGAAAAGACGCAAAAGGCGCGTTGACGGCAGAGTTCCCCTTTGAGGTTACTTCCGATGTACTCAAACGCGGCGAACAGCGCTACAACGTGTTTTGCTCCGTCTGCCACGGTTTGACAGGTGAGGGTGACGGCCGAATCGTGAAGCGAGGTTTTACGGTACCGCCATCCTACAGTACCGACCTGTCGCGTTCCTATAAATTAAAGGGTGAGAAGATTCTTCTGACCGATG
The DNA here is from genome assembly GCA_009918525.1 of Planctomycetia bacterium. Lineage (GTDB taxonomy): Bacteria > Planctomycetota > Planctomycetia > Gemmatales > Gemmataceae > RGDT01. Next base: position 3,770 of record RGDT01000115.1, on the reverse strand, counting down.
TGCCGGTTGGTCACATCTACGACGTTATAACGCGAGGCTATGGTGCGATGCCGGAACATGCAACACAGATACCGGTAAATGATCGCTGGGCAATCGTAGCTTATGTGCGAGCCTTGCAGTACAGCCGTTCTCCGGCTCTGCGTGAGAAGATGGGGAAGGAGAAGTCCAAGTGAGCGCGACGCCTTCCGATACCTCGATTGCCTCAATCCAGCGGATCGCCCTCATCACGGGGATTGCTGGTTGTGTGTTGGCACTGCTTGGCCTCGTGATACCAGGATGTACCCCGCATGTATTCCGGGGTTGGCTCGTCGGGTTCAATCTGTTCACCGGAGCTGCTGTTGGGCCGTTGGCGATCATCATGATCCAGTACCTGACGGGCGGTAACTGGGGCTTGATGCTACGTCCGACACTAGAGGCTGCCTCACGCACGCTGCCTCTGATGGCTTTATTATTTTTGCCGATCGTGTTTGGTATGGATTATGTGTACGAGTGGTCCCGTTTCGAGAAGGTGCATCACCATCCCGAGTTAGTTGATCAACCTCTTTATGCTGGAATTGAGCCACACGATCACGAACTGGAACACAAGCTACCCATGCTCAACCAGATGTTCTTTTTCGTGCGAGTAGTTGTGTACTTCGGTATCTGGGGTACACTAGCATATTTGTTGAATCGCTGGTCGGCTGAACTGGAACAGAAACACGATAAATCCATACTCGACCGCTGTGCATCGCTGTCGGCTCCGGGTTTGGTAATCTATGTGTTGACTGTGTCATTTGCGTCGATCGATTTCGCGATGTCATTAGAACCAAAATGGTATTCGACCATTTATGGCGCTATGTTCGGTATGGGCCAGGTCCTAACCGCATTCGCTATCGCCGTCGCGACTATCACCTTGTTGTCGTACCGCACTGAAATTCTAAAGGCAATTCAGGGTCAGACGATGAGCGACATGGGTACGCTATTGGGTGCGTTTATCATCCTGTGGGCGTATCTGTCGTTCATGCAATTTCTCATCATCTGGATGGGCCAAATCCCTGAGGAATTGCCTTGGTATGTGGCTCGGATGATGACGCCGCCTTGGCGATATGTAGCGATTGCCTTAGTATTGCTGCATTTCGCGGTGCCCTTCGCCATGTTGAGCACAATCAACGTCAAGCGTAATCGTCGATTACTAGCTGGTGTTGCGTTGTTTGTGTGTGCCATGCGTGTGATAGATTTGGTTTGGCTTATCGTACCGTCGTTCGATCAAAACGAGAAAGCCTTTGTCGCCTCCGTTCCGTTGTTCGCCTATCTGGTGTATGCGGGAGCTATCGTCGGCATCGGTGGTTTATGGCTGGCGACGTTCCTTTGGCAGTTAAGCAGTCGGCCTATGTTGCCGTCCTACATACCTGAGGGAGGCGCTCATGGCGAAACCGCACACGCCTGAAAAGGGTCCAAGCAACCCTGAGGTGAGCTTCGAGCGAAGTGATGTCGAGGTACCGACCATTATCGTCTATGGTCTGTCCTTTGCTGCGATGGTGGTGGTGTCTGCCATATTCATCTTCATTCTCGTCCCGAAGGTGTTGGAATGGTTTGACTCAGCCAAGAAATCTGACATTCCACAGGGGCTGGCTGTGGCATCTAAGGTGACACCCGAAGGTCAACCTGGCCTGGAAGCCATCGAAGATCTCGAACAGAAAAAGCCCAAGCTGTTGCCGACCCGTGCAGCGGACTACTACGCCAAGCAGAAGGACGAACTAGCTGGAAAGGTTAAGGACACCAAGATTCTGTCCATACAAAAATCAATGGATGATTTGGCTAGCAAGCTTCCTGCAGGCAAACGCCCCACACCGCGTCTCTTTAGCGTTCGTAACACTAGTGATGCGGCAGCCGGGCGCGTCGAGACGGGAGGCCAGTGATATGCTGCTGTCCCTAGCTTTGATGCTGTGTGGCACGGACAATCCGACCGAACTGCTAGCGTCCAAGGACCAGTTTTTGAAGCCGCGGATAGGCCAAGTGGTTCCGAAAGACTTGGTTTTCACCGATGAGGAAGGAAAGTCGGTAACTTTAGACCAGTATGGCGGTGATCGACCTGTGATATTGGTCTTGGCATACTACAAATGTCCTCAATTATGCACCCTGGTACTAAATGACCTCGTTAAAGGATTGCGAGGTGTTGGCTTGTTTGACATCGGACGGAATCTCGATGTGGTGGTTGTGAGTTTCGATCCGTCTGAAAAACCTGAGTTAGCTGCCGCAAAAAAAGCAGCATATGTTGAGGAATATGGACGGCCCGGAGCGGAGAAAGGATTTCATTTCCTGACAGGGTCACAGGAGTCTATTAATCAACTGCAGGAAGCTACTGGTTTTCGTGCGGTTTATGATCCACAACGCAAGGAATACGCTCATGTACGAGCGATTATGATTGCCTCGCCGACGTGGAAACTCACGCATTATTTCACCGATGGCGCATTCGCGCCGTTGTACTTGTCGCAGGCATTGACACAAGCGACAACGGGAAAAACGGGATCGTTTATCAGCAACTTTATGCAGATGTGCTTCGTATACGATCCGGTAACTTCCCGATATTCGATAAATGTCATGATCGCTGTCCGTATTGGGGCGATCATAACTATCGTTACCATGCTCGGATTGTGGCTCGGTTTCTGGTGGCGGGCACGGCGCGAGCCTGCAGCCGCCGCTTGAAGGAGGAGCGTGATGGGTTCTGCAATCATGTTATGGCCCGAGCAGGCTTCGACGATCGCATCGCAGATTGACACGCTGTTCTGGTTTGTTACTGCTGTGGGGTTAATCTTTAGCCTGATCATCGGTGCGACTTTGGTTGGTTTGGCGATTCAATACCGCCGTCAATCGGAAACGTTTGTTCCAACGCCCGTGCATGGCTCAACCATCCTTGAACTGGCATGGTCTATCATCCCGTTGGGGCTGGTCATGGTCATGTTCTTCTGGGGCTTATTCATCTACGTTGATTACAACCGCGCCCCTGAAAATGCCATGGAGGTCTACGTTACCGGTAAACAGTGGATGTGGCACCTACAGCACGTTGGTGGCCAGCGTGAGATCAACACGCTGCATATTCCCACGGGAAGACCTGTTAGGCTCATAATGACCTCCGAGGATGTCATCCACGATTTTTATGTACCTGCGTTTCGTGTAAAAATGGATGTGGTCCCCGGTAAGTATTCGTACTTGTGGTTTGAAGCTACCAAGCCCGGAACCTACGATCTGTTCTGTGCCGCATATTGTGGAACGGAGCACTCTCGAATGATCGGTAAGATTGTAGTAATGGAACCGAGCGAGTTTGACCGCTGGCTAACCCAGTCGGCCGATCGTTCCTTGGCCTTGCAGGGACGACAGTTGTTCCAAAAGTTACAGTGCATCACTTGCCACCATCCTGAAGCGAATAATCGCGCTCCGATTCTGGAAGGGTTGTACGGTAAGCGAGTTCAACTCGAAGACGGTACTACCGTGTTGGCTGATGAGGCCTATATTCGCGAGTCGATTCTATACCCGAAGAAGAAAATTCGGGCAGGTTGGAAGCCGATTATGCCCACCTACGATCAACAGGTTACACAAGACGAGTTGATTCGCGTCATTGCCTATCTCAAGGGACTCAAGCAGGGTGAGACGCCGCCGTTGGTCCAACAGTCCGACGCGCCTGCCGTTAAGGATGAAAAATAATACCGAAATTCCCGCACTGGGGTTTAGATAATGGCTACAACGATTATCGAACCGAGAATCACGCCCAAACACGAGGATCGGCCCATTGT
>RGDT01000114.1 GCA_009918525.1 Planctomycetia bacterium | reverse complement strand
TTGCCCAACTGGAAATCCTGGGCGAATCGCTTGCCCCGATTCACAGCCGATGCCATCGAGGCGATGTTGCTACGTCTGGAAATCAACGAAAACGACCGCCAAGCGTACTTTTATCGTTTACTCGGTGGGTTGTTCGGTTGGGCGTCTTATTTGCGGCGCGAGCCGTGGAGCGAAGGCACGGGACCAGGGGCTGTCGCCGAATTACTGGCGATTCGGTTGTGTTGCGATGCAGCCATCGCGGAACTAGCTCCGATGCCGAATAAGTCCCTCCAAGAGATGAAATCGACGCCCGTGAGCGGGCACACCGGTGGCTTGCCACTTCCTTCCAATACGGTGGAAGACGAGCGTGTTCTTCTCGCGTTCCAAGATGCGTTGGAAGATGGATTCGCACGGCGATTGCTCAAACGCCTCTTGCCCTCGCCTGCTCCGATAGCCTCACGACCAACGGTTCAGGCGATCTTTTGTATCGACGTGCGTTCTGAGCCGATGCGTTTTCACCTAGAGTCGTTGGACCCAACCATCGAGACGTTGGGATTCGCTGGGTTTTTCGGTGTAGCCGTCGATTGGGACGCAAACGGCAACAGTGCACGTTGCCCAGTTCTGTTGCGTCCGGGGCATCGACTGCGCCCTCACCACGAACCGGCTACGCTGGGGCTGCAACCTTTGGCTAAGCATCTCCAGGCCGCTCCGGCCGCTTCTTTCTCGTTCGTCGAGATGCTCGGCCTGGGGTACGCGATGGGGTTGTTGCGCGATCTGCTGGGACTCGGCCCGGCCCCTGACGAGGATGGCCGCGAACCGTTCGATCTTCAACGTAACGAAGGTTACGGCATCGCCCCTGCCGTCCGAGTGGACTTGGCGGCGGGAATCCTCAAGAACACAGGGTTAGGCTCACGGCTGGCCCGACTGGTCCTACTATGTGGCCATGAAAGTAGTAGCGCGAATAATCCACACGCCGCCGGGCTTAACTGCGGAGCGTGCGGTGGACACAGTGGCGCGATCAACGCCCGCATAGCGGCCGCGTTGCTCAATGATGCCGACGTACGGGCCGGACTGGCAGCACGAGGAATGATCGTACCGCAAGACACTCACTTCCTCGCGGGGGTCCACGAAACCGTCACGGACGAAGTCCTATATTTCGACAAGAACCGTGTACCCGCTTCTCATCTGGCTGAGTTCCACACCTTGCAGCAGCGATTGGTCGAGGCCGGAGCGCGTGTGCGGCGTGATCGTGCGCCGAGTCTTGGTTTGCGTTCCGATGATCCGAGCCTTTTGACGGCTCTACGGCGACGTTCGCGCGATGCGTCAGAGGTTCGGCCGGAGTGGGCCTTGGCGAGAAATGCGGCGTTCATTGCCGCTCGACGGTCGCGGACGCGCGGCATCAGGCTCGAAGGGCGTTCGTTCTTGCACGAGTACGACCCCTACGCCGATTCCGATGGTTCGGTCTTGAACTTGATTCTGTCGGCTCCGATGGTGGTGGCGTCGTGGATCAACTGGCAGTACTTTGCCTCGACCGTGGACAACAAGACGTTCGGCTGCGGTAACAAGGCGCTCCATAACCGCATCGGGGATATAGGTGTTGTACTGGGCAACGGCGGCGACCTACGAACAGGTCTTTCGCTTCAGTCGGTTCACGACCGAAACGGCCACTGGTATCACGAACCGTTACGCTTGCAAGTCATCGTGGAGGCTCCGCGCGAGCGGATCGACACGGTGCTGAAGTCGCAGCCCACCGTACGCGATCTGATCGAGAATGGCTGGGTTCGACTATTCGCGCTCGATCCCGATAGCAACGATGTGATGCGACGCACGGCTCTGGGCTGGGAGGAAGTGTAACAACGCTCGTCATCAGCCGCAGCCGCCGACCCGAGTCGGCGGCTCTCGTTTTGCGATCATTCGGTGAAACTGTGCAGCGTCCCGACGCCCTGAAATGCCACTGCTCCCACTGCTCCTTGGTCCGGCTCTAAAGACACTAGCGTCCACCGTCGCCCAGCCTCGGTGTCTCCGTCGATGTGTAAAACACGTGCTGGTTCGTCGTGCGATACCGCAAACCGCTCCAGCCCTCCGGCTAGTCCCAACCCCAACGCCTTGAGAAACGCCTCTTTTCGCGTCCATACTGCATAGAACGACCGTAAATCACCTATTGCTTCAGCTTCCTGAAGCGTGAAGTACCGCCGGGCCATATCCATGAACGACTCGCGCGGTCGCAGCCATTCCAAATCGACTCCCACTTCGATCTCGCGCGATAGCGCGATCAGCGCCCCCTCACCCGAATGGGACACGTTGAACAGCAACGCACCCGATACCATACAGGGCTTGCCGTTTCCGGTCGTGGTGAATGCGATGGCCCGCGGGTCGTCGCCTGTGTAGCGTGCCAACAACCGACGCAGGCTACCTCGTGCAGCGATAAATTGTTGCCGCGGCCTTGGGTGAAGATAACGCGCCGCACGTTGACGCTCGTCGTCGCTCAGCAGGTCGGTGAGGTCGGTCGGCGTCTTGAGATTGACGTACCAGACATGAACCTCGCCCACGCCGATCATGCCGGTTTGACCTTCGCGATCTTTTTCGATCCCACGCGGACGATCAGCCCGGCGGTAACCTCGATGGTCACCTTGGGGTCGGTGATTTTGCTACGGTCGGGGCCAACGGTAACGCTACCGCTTTCGACAAGTCGCCGCGCTTCGTTGCCGCTCGGCGCGAGGTTCAAGGCCTTGACCAACTGCACAATACCCATCGCTCCGAGGGGCACTGCAACTTCGGGAATGATGTCTGGGTCTTGCTTCTGCGAAAAGCGTTTCTCCCACCCCTGTCGCGCAGCAGTGCTGGCTTCTATGCCGTGGTAGCCACCTACAATTGCTGCGGCCAAGAGTTTTTTTGCCTCGAACGGGCTAAAGTTCGCCTGATCTGTGCGCTGGGCGATCTGCTCGGCAGGAAGATCGGTCAGCAGTTCATACCATTCTCTCATCAGGCCGTCGGGAATACTCATCGTCCGATCAAACTGTTCCTGAGCCGACATTCCGACACCGACATAATTGCCTAGACTCTTCCCCATCCGCCGTTCGCCGTCGAGGCCACGAAGAATCGGAAGCGTCATACACACCTGGGGACGTTGCCCGGCTTCTTCTTGTAAGCGTCGTCCCATCATTAGGTTGAATAATTGCTCGCTGCCGCCCAGTTCGACATCGGCCCGGATCTCAACGCTATCGTGTCCCTGCATTAGCGGATAGAGACACTCATGCAAACTGATCGGTACCGACGGTTCAGCCCGAAAGCGTTTCGTAAAGTCGTCGCGTTCGAGCATCCGTTGCACGGTTATCTTGCCGGTCAGGGCCATCACGTCCAGAAACGAGAACTTGCTAAACCATTCCCCGTTGCGTCGCACTTCGGTTCTCTCTATGTCGATGACCTTAGCCACCTGCCGCAGATAATCGATGGCATTAGCCTCGACCTGTTCGGGAGTAAGCCGAGCGCGAGTCTGATCGCGGCCGGAAGGATCGCCGACGAGCGCGGTATAGTTACCAATAATAAGAACGGCCTGATGTCCGAGTTCCTGAAACTGACGCAGTTTGCGCAAAGGGACAGTATGACCGAGATGAACGTCGATACCGGTCGGGTCAATGCCGTACTTGACGCGGAGTGGTTTGCCGGAGGCCACACTGGCCTCAAGCATTTTGCCAAAGTCTCCCTCCGGCGTGATCTGCTCACAACCGCGACGCAGTAAGGCGAGTTGTTCGGCGGCGGATCGCATGGAGAGCACCTTTCAGCACAGAGACAATAACCCCCGTTCCATCACGAATACATCTGCCAACGCCCTACAGATTCAAACGCCTGACGTATGTGTTCGATTCGCGGCTCACGTTGGTTGGGGGGCCAGCTAATCAGCAAAGCATCGAAACGGGCCGCATGGTCGAGCAAGCCACGCCGTTTGAGGAAATCTAACGCGGCGCGAGTTAGTTTCTCTTGTTTGCGTTGGTTGATCGACTCAGCCGGTCCGGTGGTATTGATGTCCTCCGTCGAACGTACTTCGACGAATACCACCGTTCGGCCATCGAGCGCGATGATGTCGATTTCGCCGTGAGGGGAAGACACATTGCGGGCCACGACGCGCAATCCTTGCCGGCGCAGAAAGCGTTCGGCGGCACGCTCGGAGCGCGTTCCGAACCATCGCCGCCACCAGGGCTTGCGCGGTGTCACGCTTTGGTTTCTTCAGCCTTGATTGCCGCTGCCTTTTTCCGGCTGGCTTTCTTGGCGGCAGCAGCGGCAGCGGCCCCCGGCACAGCCCGCTCGCGAAGACGGGTAGCTTTCCCAACCCGATCGCGGAGATAGTACAATTTGGCGCGGCGGACTTCGCCTGTCCGCTTCACTTCAATCTTGGAAATCTTGGGCGAGTGCAACAGGAACACTCGCTCGACGCCCTCACCTTGCACGATGCGCCGCACGGTGAACGCCTCTTTCAACCCGCCGCCCGTCTTGCTAATGACGACGCCGTTGAAAATCTGGACACGTTCCTTTTGTCCTTCGAGGATTTTTTGGTGAACGTCTACCGTGTCACCCACCTCGAACTTCCCCGCATTGGGATTCAATCCGGCCGTCTCCACGGCGGTCATGTATTTGTCGCGCATGACTCTCCACCCTCTCTTAATTGTCGCGATTTCAGCCGCGATTGTTCCTGTCGCCAGCGGGCCACCGCCTGATGGTTGCCGCTTAGAAGTACCTCGGGTACTTCTAGGCCGCGGAACTCGCGCGGCCTGGTGTATTGGGGATACTCCAGTCGGCCAGGGTCATTGTGCGACTCCTCAGCCAAACTTTCCGGGTCGCCCAGAACACCGGGCACATACCGGACCACCGTATCGATTACCACCATAGCAGGAACCTCGCCGCCGTTGCAGATGAAATCGCCGATGCTGATTTCCCGCGGCTTCAAGGTCTGCCGGATTCGTTCGTCAAACCCCTCATAGCGTCCACACAACAATAGCAATCGCTTATGAGTCGAGAGTTCCTTGACCAACGATTGCGTCAGTCGTTGCCCGGTTGGTGTCATCATCAGCACCAGGCCCGGCTCGGCTTCCGCCTGGACCGCTTCGACGCACGCCACGACCGGCTCGCACATCATCACCATCCCCGGGCCACCACCAAAGGGACGGTCGTCAACGCTTTTGTGCTTACCCGTAGCCCATTGACGTATATCCCGCAGATTGATCGTCACCAGCCCACTGTCGATCGCCAGTTTCAGCAGGCTTTGCGACAGATATCCGGTGAAAATTTCCGGGAACAACGTCAGAACGTCGAATCGCACAGCGTCACGCCTTTACAGCGACCGCCTTGGCCTGGGCAGCCTCGGCTTCGCGTTTCTCCTCGCGTTCCATGAACTTCTTGAGCAGGGCCGCTACGTGTTCGGAAGGCAGAGCGCCCACCGATTGCCAGTACTTGATGCGAGACGGAATCAGCTTGACGCGCTCGTCCTTGTTCTTGACGTGCGGATCGTAGCTCCCCAATTCCTCGATCACCCGCCCGTCGCGCGGTTGGCGTGCGTCAATGGCCACAATCCGGTAATAGTGCCGGCGTGTACGCCCCATCTGCTTCATTCGAATACGGACTGCCACGTTCGTCTTCCTTCTAGGGATAAGCCGGCAAATTCAATAGCCAGTCAACGGAGAGAATTATTTGGGGGACAATTGTCCCTCACTCGCCACGATTGGCTGCCGGGCAGGGGTTAAAGGTCTATCGTTTCTTCTTCTTGTTTTTGCGTTCCTTGGCTCTTTCTTTGGGACTCTTACGATGCCCGGTGTGCCCTTTCTGTTTCAGCATATTAGCTCCCGGCTGGAAGGCACCCATTTGGCCCAAACCGGTCACCATCTTGATCCGCTCCCAGATGGACATCTTTGCCATCTGCTTCATCAGAGTGCGGACCTGCTCGAAGTGCCCCAGAAACTGCTTGATCTCGTGCGGTTGGGTGCCGCTACCTGACGCGATGCGTCGCCGACGATTGAGGTCGATAATGTCGGGATTTCGCCGCTCCTGCTTCGTCATCGAGTCGATCATCGCCCGAATGCGGGTAAATGCCGTCTCGGGATCTTCGCCCTCCGGGATCATCTCGCTCATGCCCGGCAGCGTACCCAGCAGGTCCTTCATCGGACCCATACGCTTGATTTGCTCGAACTGCTTGCGGAAGTCTTCGAGGGTGAAACTCCCCTCTTGCATCTTCGCTTGCTGCGCCGCCAACTCTTCCTGGCTCAAGGCGGCTTGCGCTCGTTGGACCTTGGTTATCAGGTCCATCAGATCGCCCTGACCGATGATCCGGCTGGCCATACCCTCCGGGCGGAACTCTTCCAGGCGGTCCAGCTTTTCGCCCATGCCGACGAATTTGATCGGCACCTTGGTCACTTCGCGGATGGACAGAGCCGCACCACCGCGAGCATCACCGTCCATCTTGGTTAAAATAACACCGTTTAGTTCTAACGCCTCGTTGAACACCTTGGCACTATTAACGGCATCCTGGCCGGTCATGGCATCGCAAACCAGATAAATCTCGTCCGGTCGGGCTTGTCGGTCGATCTGCTTGAGTTCCTCCATTGGCATCTCGGCCACATGAAGCCGACCAGCCGTATCGAGGATGACCGTATCCAGCAGATTCTTTTGTGCGAAGGCGACTGCGCTGCGGCACACCTCGACAGGGTTGCCGCCGCGCTGAGCGAACACGGCTACGCCTATCTGAGCGCCGAGCGTTTCGAGCTGGTCGATAGCCGCAGGACGTTGAAGATCGGCCGCCACCAGCAGACACTTCCGCCCTTGCTCTTTCAGGTTGAGAGCTAGTTTACCGCAAGTCGTCGTTTTACCCTGACCTTGGAGACCACAGAGCATCAGAACGGTCGGACGATCCTTCGCAAAGCGAATGCGGGTATCAACCGGCCCCATGAGGGCGACGAGTTCATCATAAACGATCTTGATGATCTGTTCACTGGGGTCAATGGCTCGCAAGGTAGCCTGACCGACCGCTTTCTCCGTGACGCGCGCAATGAAAGATTCAACGACGTTGAAATTTACGTCGGCTTCGAGCAAGGCTTTGCGGACTTCCTGCAACCCGTCACGGATGTTGTCCTCAGTCAGCTTGCCGCGTCCGCGGAGCTTCTTGATGGCTTCACCCAGGGTGCGTTGCAGACCTTCAAACATGAGCGTATCTCGCTTTGTCTACGCCGCAATCCCAATCAACCGACGAATCCTACCATGCCGAACCGTCGGAGCGGTAAATACACGATTGTATCCATTTGACCGCCGGGCCGCAATGGTTCGTGAGACAATTCTCGCGTTGGCGTAGAAGGTTAAGCAGGCCCGCTAACGACCTACTCCATCGCTGTACTATTATACACATTTTGTCAAGTCCCCAGCCTCTCCCCTTCCTAGTTGGCGTGCGCGATTGTTCTTTATCACACAGTCCAATCGCGCGAAATTGATGTCATTTTGAGCATTTCCTGATACTATCTTTGGGGAAATGAACGGCACAAAATCGACACGAATACTGTCCATCCGACCACAGATGCCGCCCACGCCCCTCGCCGTGTATGTCCGAGTGTGGCCATTAATCGGAGTGATGAGAATGCGAAGCCGATTAATAGCCGTGTTGAGTCTGGCCACGGCGATGCTCTCGCTGTACGTGTCGGCCCCAGAAGCAAACGCTATTGCAAGCGCCGAAAAACCAATCGTCAACACGCTCAAGATGAAGTTTGTGTATGTGGCTCCTGGAAAGTTTCTGATGGGTTCCCCGAAGGACGAGGAAAATCGGAAAGACGACGAAGCTCCGCATCAGGTAGAGATCACGAAGGGATACTATTTGAGTGCCTACGAGGTGACGCAAAAGCAGTTTGAGTCGGTGATGGGATACAATCCGAGTTTTTTTTGCAACAATGGCAGCAAAGGTGGCCGTGGATCCTACTACGTGGAGCCTGCCGGCGGTAAGGTTAAGATCGCTGGAGAGGATACGTCCGATTTCCCTGTAGAAAATGTGACTTTTGAGGAAGTAGTAGACTTTTGCAATCAGTTATCGAGCAAAGAGAGCAAAATCGGACGTATCTACCGATTACCCACAGAAGCCGAGTGGGAATATGCTTGTCGAGGTGGAGCAAATAATACAATCTATCATGTATTTCACTATGGCAACGATCTAACGTCGGATCAAGCCAATTTCAACGGGAAATATCCCTACGGCAAGGCCCCCAAATCACGCTATTTAGGACGCACAACCAAGATTGGATCGTACAAGCCGAATGTGTTGGGGTTGTACGACATGCACGGCAACGTGTGCGAGTGGTGTTCAGATTGGTACCATAAGGACTATCCTGGCCGTGGTCTAAACCGCGACCCGATCGGGCCACCTGAAGGCTTCAGCCGGGTCTTCCGGGGGGGCAGTTGGGTCAATGACGGCCCGAGCTGTCGTTCGGCGATCCGCTATAGATTCGAGCCGAAGGACCGAGACTTCCATTTGGGGTTCCGTCCCGTCCTCGTTCCCACAGCCGTTAGGTAAAAAAATACCCGGTTTACGGGGTTGAAGACGGATCGCTGTAGTCGCGTGAACCGGAACAGGGGACTCAGGGCGACCGTTCAACTTTCGGACCCTTTATCCACTAGACTTCACGTTTCGCTTGATCAACATTCGACCCATCAAACTTGACCCCGTAATGAGTCCTCGAAGCGTGCGTCGGCGTCCTTCACTTTCAGAGCCGATGCAATCGTTCATGAAAGAATGGTCCCCTATCTTCCGATTCTTACGATAACCTCTTGACCACGGGGCCACTCTACGGCACGATGAAGGTATGCTCCACCCTCCCGCCTGGTACTCTTGCCATGATTACTGTTATCGCGGTGTTGGCTTTACATGCCCCTGGATTGGATGTCTATCCCCCTCGCATCGACCTGAGCGGGCCACGCGCTGAACAGCGTGTCGGTGCCCCGAGCGAAGCTCGACTCCGGGTCGTGGATGCCAAAGTGGCCCGCCTGGTCGGCTCGACCGTCTTCCCCATAGGTGACGGCGAAACAACTCTGGTCGTCGAGTCCGGCGGACAGTCCGTTCGCGTTCCCGTTCGCGTCAAAGGAGCGACGGCCAATGCGCCGCTGTCGTTCGTGCGTGAGGTGATTCCGACGCTCACACGGACCGGTTGCAATATGGGAGCCTGTCACGGCGCTCAGCACGGCAAGGGCGGTTTCCGTCTCAGTTTGCTCGGCTTCGATCCCGACTTCGATCATGTCCAGATTGTGAAAAGTGCCGAGGGCCGACGTGTCGTATTGTCGGAACCGGAACGCAGCATTCTGGTGGCCAAGCCGGCCGGAGTTATGGAGCACGCGGGTGGCGAACGCTTCAAAGTGAACTCACGTCACTATGAACTCCTGCGGACCTGGCTCGAAGACGGCGCACCAGGACCGATCAAGGGTGAAGCGACCCTCAAAGGGTTGGAAGTTTGGCCGACCAGCCGTCAAATGAAGATCGGCCAAACGCAACCAATCATCGTGAGGGCAGCCTGGAGCGATGGGACGTTCGACGATGTCACCCCTGTGGCCCAGTTCGACGCCCTCAACGAGTCGATTGCCGCTGTCACCCCGGAGGGGCTGATCACGGCGCGTGGCGTCGGACAAACGCACATCATGGTCCGCTTTAGCGGTCAAGCTCGCGTCGTGCAAATCACGCTCCCCTATGGCCCTCCCAGCAATTTCGACTTCCCGTCCAACAACTTGATTGACGAAAAGCTCGTTGTGGCCTGGAAGGGATTGGGGCTGTCACCCTCTCCATTGGCCGACGATGCCGACTTTTTGCGGCGCGTCTATCTGGACGCCATCGGCACGCTTCCGACTCCGGCGGAGGTGCGGGCATTTCTCGCCGAACGCGATCCGAAGAAACGCGAAAAGGTCATCGACACCTTGTTGGACCGGCCGGAGTTCATCGATTTCTGGGCGTTGAAGTGGGGCGACCTGTTGCGGATCAATCGCGATCTGCTTCAGGAAAAAGGCATGTGGAGCTTCCATAACTGGGTGCGGGCCGCTTTGCGAGACGGCAAGAGTGTTGATGCGATGGCTCGCGACATTCTTACCGCCGAGGGTAGCACCTTCACCGATGGCCCGGCGAATTTCTATCTAGCCTCACGTACGCCTTCTGACTGGTCGGAGACAGCCGTACAATTGTTCCTAGGCATTCGTATTCAGTGCGCCAAGTGCCATACTCACCCATTCGAGAAATGGACCCAGGACGACTATTGGGGAATGGCCGCCTTCTTCTCGCGACTGGGTACCAAGACCAGCCAGGAGTTCGGTCTCTTTGGACGTGAAACCGTAGTACATCTGCGGCCGACTGGCGAAGTGACGCACCCGCGTAAAGGCGGCGTGATGAAGCCGACGCCTTTGGGAAGCGAAGCCACAGATGACCCGACTGATCGCCGCAAGGCGTTGGCTGTGTGGATGACCAACAAGGGCAATCCGTTCTTTGCCCGCAACATCGTCAACCGTTTCTGGGCGTACACGATGGGCCGGGGTTTGGTGGAACCGATCGACGACATGCGAGAGACGAACCCGCCGTCGATTCCACCGCTGCTGGATGCACTGGCAACGGATTTCGAGAAACATAACTTCGACATGAAGCACCTGTTACGGACCATCTTCCGCTCGCGGGCCTATCAGCTTACCTCCTCGCCGGCTCCGGGTAATCTCGCCGATGCTTCCAACACTTATCACACTCGCTATACGCGCAAGCGGTTGACGGCCGAGCAGTTGGCCGACGCCATCGACGATGTGACCGGCACAAGGGAGAAATACGTCGGCTTGCCGTTGGGAACGCGGGCCATCCAGATGCCGGACACAAAAGTGCGGTCGTTCTTGATGGACGTGTTCGGGCGTCCGCCGCGTCAGATTACGTGCGAATGCGAGCGAGTGGCTCAACCGAATCTGGCCCAGGCGTTGCACTTACTCAACAGCGACTTCTTAAATCGCAAGATTGAGATGCCCGCCGGCCGTGTCGCTGAATTATTGAAATCGAAAAAGACACCGGAACAGGTCGTCGAGGAACTTTATCTGGCCGCTCTGGGACGACAGCCCGACGAGCGCGAAAAAGCAGCCGGGTTGACGTGGATGAACGGCCTCGGCGGTGTGCGTGAAGGCGCACAAGACTTGTTATGGGTGCTGATCAATCGGCGTGACTTCCAGTTCAATCGCTGATCGAAACTACCTCGCTCGCTACATTCAATACATCTCCTAAACCCGGCCGTTTTTCCTCATTTATTGAGTGAAGAACGGCCGGGTTTTTATCGTTACAAATGCGATAGCCGATAAACTTGTCGATGTCCGCAAAGTTAAACGCAAATAGCAGTGATTTTCCTTAGAAATCACAAAACCGCACTAACCGTTCCCACAGGTTAAACCTTACCATAACGACATATTCATCATCACGGAGCAATTGCTGCTTCCAATACATTTGACATCCTGAGAGCAACAGCCATGACTCGTCCTATCAGCCATCCTAAGCTAGAAGCGTTGGAAACTCGCGAAGTACCGGCCGGGATTAGTGCCGTCCTAAGCGGAAATAACCTCATTATTAACGGAACCGATGGAGCAGATACTATTCGCCTTCGGGAATCAAACGGCATTGTCAGTGTTAACGCAAACAACAGTACTTTCTCATTCCAGGGAATTGGCATTGGTGTCGTGACCGTGTACGGATTGAAAGGAGACGATACAATTGACGCTTCCTTCCTGAAGCGTCCGGTGCGTTTGTACGGCGGTGAAGGTAACGACCAACTCACTGGAACTGCGATCGCCGATGCCTTGTTTGGTGGTGCGGGTGATGACACCATACTCGGTGGTGGTGGGGATGATGG